>JAOUKG010000800.1 GCA_029882725.1 Cyclobacteriaceae bacterium | reverse complement strand
GTCGAAATGTTTGAACTGCCTTTATTATATGGTTCAACATCTGATCTGTTTAGTGATCCTTATTCCATTGTTCTTTCTGAATCCGTTGCCCGAGACATTTTTAAAAATGAAGACCCAATAAACAAGTATATAATATATGATAACAACAAAGAGCTGAAAGTGACAGGCGTTTTTAAAGACCTACCCCGAAACAGTTCTTTTTGGTTTCATGCTTTGGTACCTATTACCTTTTATGAAAAAACCGAAAAATGGATAACCCATTCTAAAAATGACTGGGGTTATTTTGAATATCAAGTTTTTGTACAACTACTTTCAGGTACACCTGAAAATAACATCAGCAATGGATTAAAAGATATTTTGAAGGAAAAAAATATTGATAACAACAATTACGACATTTTCCTCCATGGAATGGATCGATGGCATCTGTATTCTATTTTCGAAAATGGAAAGGAAGCCGGAGGCAAAATTGAATATGTCAGGTTATTTTGCGCAATTGCTATTCTTACTTTGCTTATCGCTTGTATAAATTTTATGAATTTAACAACCGCCCGATCGGAGAAGAGGGGACGGGAAGTTGGAATCCGGAAGAGTTTCGGATCAAGCCAGGGAGAGTTGATGTTGCAATTTTTCGCTGAGCCTTTTTTGATCACATTATTGTCTTTTGCTATTAGCATTTTACTTGTAGAGCTTTCGTTGCCCTACTATAACGGATTGGTACTTAAAACATTGAGTATTGAATATTCATCAATACATTTCTGGTTATCGGCAGGATTGTTGATAATTGTTATAAGTTTTCTAAGTGGGGCCTATCCAGCCATATACTTTTCTTCTTTTCAACCGCATAGAGTACTAAAGGGTATTTTCTTTGAAAGTAAAACAACTAAGCTGCCTCATACAATTGCCCTTACCATTCAATACTCATTTTCAATATTTCTTATCATTGGAATGATAATTATTTTCCAGCAGATACAGCTTGTGAAAAACAGGCAATTGGGTTACAACAAGGAAAACTTATTGATGATTCCGACAAATGATGAAATGATATCGAATTATCATCTCATAAAACAGGAATTACTTAACAATGGGCTTGCCGAATCGGTAACCAGATCAAATCAGCCAATAACCGGATCCTTTTGGAGTGAATCGATTAACTGGAATGGTAAAAACCAAGATGAAAATGTTGTGTTTACATCCATTTCAGCAGATTTTGACTACGCGAAAACAATGAATATTAGAATAGTTGAAGGACGTGATTTCTCACCTGAATTCTTAACGGATTCATCAGCTATCCTGGTGAACAAGAAAGCCGTTGAGGTTATGGGATTTTCGGAGCCTATAGGCCATAAAATAAGACTTAGAGATCGTGAATGGACTATCATTGGGGTTTTGGATGATGTACTAATGGGTTCACCATTCGAACCCATTGATCCCTTATTTGTAGCTATAATGGGAGATTGGAACAACTATATTACAATACGATTATTGGAGTCAAGTAATAATGCAAAGACGATCGAGCATCTAGATGTAATCTTAAATAAACATAATCCATCTAATATACATGAAAAAATATTTGTGGAGGGAGAGTTTAACTATAAGTTTCGTGAAATTGAGCTGGTTAGTACTTTATCAAAATTATTTGCTTTTCTGGCACTTGTTATTACTTGTATGGGTGTTTTTGGATTGGCTGCTTATGTTGCAGAAGGTAGAAAGAAGGAGGTTGCGATCAGAAAAGTATTAGGAGCTGAAAATGTTAGTTTGTTATTATTACTTTCCAATAGCTTCACAAAGATCATATTGGTGTCTTCTTTAGTAACTATCCCTATATCAGTTATTTTTATGAACCATTATCTCAAGAATTATAGCTATCAAATAGATATACAGTGGTGGATTATGCCAATTGTATTGACTTTTATACTATTAATTACGCTAGTAATAGTTACCATCCAAGTATCAAAAACGGTAAGAACAAACCCGGTTAACTCACTAAAATCAGAATAAAAAATTATTGTTGGCGTCGTATTTATTAATTTCAAGTATACTTTTCAACAATGTTACCAAATGCCAAAAATGAGTAGGATAACTATTTGTAAAATTGTTGAATCGTGGGTCCGAATAGAGTCGGACTGTTGAATTGTTTAACTGAGGGAACTGATAGAATGGAATTGTTTAATCGTGGAATCGTTGAAGTGTTTAACCGGGAGCACCAAACCGTGCCCGTGACCAAACCGTTGCC
>JAOUKG010000062.1 GCA_029882725.1 Cyclobacteriaceae bacterium | reverse complement strand
TTAAAGTCTTGAGTTCTTGTTAACCGAAAAGGGATTGAATTATGGGAATCTGCCCAAAGGGTTATTGAAATTCCATAAAGAGGAGGGAAGGGCCAAAATGCCCGTGGAGGAACATTTATTGGAAGGCGCTGAATATGCCAAAGATAGTGAGGGTAAAGTGAATTTACATTTTACCGTATCGCCGGAACATGAACCGGAGTTTAAGAAAAAACTTGCTGAACTCCTGCCTGAATACGAACAAAAACTTGGCGTAAGGTTTGTAATCACATACTCACAACAACTAAAATCAACTGATACTATTGCTGTTGATGAATCAAACCAACCTTTTAGGAATCCAGACGGATCTTTACTTTTCAGGCCCGCTGGTCATGGAGCATTACTAAGAAATTTAAATAGTCTGGAAAGTGATATCGTTTTTTTACAAAATATCGACAATGTAGTTCCCGATAAGTTAAAACCTAAAACAACGAGCAGTAAAAAAGTGCTGGGCGGTGTATTACTTTCTGTAAAAGAAAAAGTTCAAGAGTTGTTTGATAAAATAAATAGGGGAGAGGTTGAAAATAGTGAATTAAGAGATTTTTTAGCGAAGGAACTAAATACGGAGATGCCCTCTGGAGCTACAAGAGAAGAAATGATAGCCAAACTTGACAGGCCTTTACGGGTTTGTGGTATGGTTTTGAACACCGGAGAAGCGGGAGGAGGACCTTTTTGGTGCAAGAATCAAGACAATTCAGTGTCACTTCAGATCGTGGAATCATCACAATTCGACACCACCAATGAATCTCAGATGAAGATAGTGAAATCAAGCACTCATTTCAATCCTGTAGATGTGGTTGTATTTAAAAAAGATTTACAAGGACAAAAATACAATTCACTAAAACATGTAGATGAGCAGTCGGCCTTTATTTCATCCAAATCAAAAGATGGAAAGGCATTGAAAGCTATGGAGTTACCTGGTTTGTGGAACGGAAGTATGTCTGACTGGAACACAATTTTTGTGGAAGTTCCAGCCATTACATTTAACCCTGTAAAAGAAGTGAATGATCTGTTGAGAGATGAACACCGCAGTTCCTAACCTGGATTTATGAATGGTTTTTATTTTGATGCCTTAAATCCCCAAATGGTTAATAATAGCATCAACATGCCATAAAAAGTATCTTCCACAGGGATAGTGCCCATTCTAAACCCAATATTTTCTAAATTATTATACCAAACAATTTCTCCTTCAATCCAACTTCCGGTTAAAATACCATTTACAATAAAAAAGGGAAGGAGTATAAAAATGAAGGATAGATAGAATAATGATAACCATTCAGTTTTTCTTAATTGATGATAAATAAGTAATCCTGCCAGTAAAATGAAGGTTACTGAGGTATATAGTTTATTGTAATTTAAAAGAGTAAATACTACCAAAAGAATGATAAGGGAACCGTTTATTTTCCAAATGTATTTGTCGAGAGGATTACTCTTTACCAAATGCGAAAGAGAGAAAAAAGTGAACACACTTGCATAAGGAATGCAAATAAAAAAGAGCCATTCTTCAATAGGTAAGTTAATTAATTTAATCCCGGTTAAGTATTCATCATTGAATCCCCAAACCCCAAGATGGGTATATAAAATATCCCAGGGTAGAAATAGTATCCCCATAAGCAGAAGGCCTTTTAGAAAACGGTTCCACTCTTTATAAAACGGCGCTTTAGGGTAAAAACTGGCAATAAACGGAATAGACAAAGCAGCGAGGTCTGTAATCAGGTATAAATAGTTATTTGCCATTGGGGTCATACTTTTTGGGTGCCCATAAAAAACCAAATGCTTCTGCATCTTCTTTGGTGTGGGTTTTATGATGGATATAGTGGGCATTCATAATCCGTTTCATATACTTGTTTTTTGCCTTGTATTGAATGGAAACCCTTCTGTGCACTATAATGTCATGGAAAATAAAATAGAATAATCCGTATGCGAGTATGCCCAATCCTATGGAAGTTAACCAGTTGTATCCAGCCATTACGATTGTTGAATAATAAATCAAGGCAATGGATGGAAGGCTAAAAACAAGAGCAAACAGATCGTTCCTTTCTAATTTATGTTTGTGATGAGTGTGATGTGACCGGTGCCATATCCACAAAAAGCCGTGCATAATATATTTGTGGGTAAACCACGCCACACCTTCCATGAATAGAAAAACGCCTGTAATAATGCCAAAATGTATTAAAATGGTCGTCAACATAATTTAAAGGTATTTTTTTATAATATCACTTCTGTAATTGAATATTGAATTTAGTTTCTTTTTTATAAAAATCCAGTGGATGAATTGGCCTATTAACCCAAAAGGGATTGCATAGTTCACTTCATCAATCATTGTTACTCCATCTTCGTCTTCCTGTAATATATGCTGATGGTGCCAAAATGAATAGGGGCCAAACCGTTGCTCATCAACAAAATAATCAGGGGCATTTACATGGGTAATTTCTGTTAACCAATTTAACCGCACACCGGGAAAAAGCCCAATTCTGTATGAAATCAACTGACCTGCATAGGTTTGATTTTTTATACTCATATTTACGATTTTGAAATCCATCTCTTCTGGTGTGATTCGGGAAAGATTTTCAGGGTTTGAAAGAAACTCCCAAACCTCATCTACGCTTTTCTCAAGTCGCTGTTCTCTATGAAGTGTATATATTTTCATTTGTTTTTTAACAGTTCACAAGTGGTTATTGTTTTTTGTTTCTTTTATAGATTTGAATAGCCCTTTCGCGGGCAAAAACATGGTCAACTATGGGGGCTGGATATTCAGGAGTTCCAAATTCCGGTATCCATTTTCGGATGTATTTAAATTCAGGATCAAACTTTTTTTGTTGAGTCACAGGATTGAAAACCCTGAAATAAGGGGATGCATCGCAGCCGGTTCCTGCTGCCCATTGCCAGTTGCCATTATTGGAAGCCATATCAAAGTCCATCAAATTAGATGCAAACCAAGCTTCACCAAAACTCCAGTGGGTAAGAAGGTGTTTGGTTAGAAAACCTGCACATATCATCCTTGCCCTGTTATTCATAAATCCGGTGGCTTTGAGTTCACGCATTCCTGCATCAACAAATGAATATCCGGTCAAACCATTTTTCCATTTGTCCAATTCTTCCGGATCATTCCTCCAGGGAATTAAATCGTAATCAGACCTGAAATTACTGTTTTCTATGTGGGGAAAATTCCATAAAATCATACTGTAAAATTCCCTCCATATCAGTTCATTAAGTAATTTTTCATTGTTTTCAAGTGCTGTTTTTACGGCTTTACGTATACTTATTGAACCAAATCTTAGCCTGACTCCAAGATTGGTGGTATTATTCAAAGAGGGGAAGTCTCTGTTTTTTTCATAATGAGTTAAGTAGGTTTCCTGAATTTTTAATTCAGGTAATTCATAATGATTTCTTTTAAAACCCAACTGTTCTAATGAAGGAAATTTGTAACCGGAAACCTGAGCAAATTGCCGGGTGTCAATCTTGTGTTCTGTTAATACATTCTCTGTGAGTTTTTGTTTCCAAATCTTTGAAAAGGGGGTGAAAACAGTATAAGGATCCCCGTTTTTTTTGATGACTTCTTTTTGTTCAAAAATCAGGTGGTCTTTATAGGTAAAAAAAGGAATTCCGTTTGATTTTAATATATTTTCAACCAAGTTGTCTCTATGTAATGCATAAGGTTCATAATCACGGTTTGCATAAACTTCACCAACTTTAATTTCTGAAAAGAAACTTTCTGGTGTGCCATAATGAATGAGTAAAGACGATCCGAAGGTGCGTAACTGAGTGTTTAAATTTAACAATAGATCATAAATATATGAGACTCTTCGATCGGAGGGTGGCAGGTCATTTAATATATGAGTATCGAAAATAAAAACAGGCAATACCTTTTTACCCGAAGCTAAAGCGTATTGGAGTCCTGTGTTATCGGGCAATCTGAGATCTCTGCGAAACCAAAAAAGGACCCAATTTTTGTCTATTACAACGTTGTTATCCATTTTGGAAAATGGCGGGTCGGTACATTTCCATGATAACTTTAAACCAAAAGGTGTAATGGTCAGGACGGGCTTCAAGATCTTTTTCCAGCTCTTCCAGTGATATATAGCGCCAATCTGAAGCTTCTTCGGGATTTAATTTTGGTAATTGATTCGAACGGGCCGTAAATACATGGTCGTATTCATTTTCAATCATGCCATTTTTGAATTCTGTTTTGTAGATAAAGCTAAATAAAAATTCAGTTTCAGCTATAATGCCTATCTCTTCCTGTAATCTTCGCGATGCTGATTTGGCAGTTTCTTCAAGAGGTTGCGGATGCGAACAGCAAGCATTGGTCCATAACCCCGGGCTGTGATATTTTTTGTCGGCTCGTTTTTGAAGGAGGATTTCTCCTTTGGAGTTAAATACCAAAACCGAAAAAGCCCTGTGTAACTTTCCCTCACGATGGGCCTGTAATTTTTCCATTACACCAATTTCATGATCGTTTTCATCTACTAAAATAACTTGGGAATAGCTCATATATGTAAATTTAACCTATGTTTTAGAAAAGTACTCAAAAGAATAACAATCTTTTGTGGATTTGGAATTCTTATTCTCTCCGTTAATATATGTGATGCCGGTTTGTTTTTTATTTTTCTAAAGAGACTTAAATAGTAAGTGTATGCCAGTAAAACCCCAAAACGGGAGGTTCTGGGTAATTTTAATATACCTTTTTTTGCCTCAGCGAAATCACTTGTGATATCTTCCTCAATTTTATTTTTTGAAATCTTGTCAAAAGTGTCCCACTCAAAACCGGGAAAGTAAGATCTTCCAAGCTCATTATAATCACTTTTTAAATCACGAAGAAAGTTTACTTTTTGAAAAGCCGATCCTAATTTCATAGCCGGGTATTTCAGTTTTTCATACTTTTCTTCATCTCCATTAACAAATACCTTCAAGCACATGAGACCAACCACTTCGGCCGAACCTAATATATATTTATCAAGAGCCTCATTTTCTTTATAAATGTTTTTTCTTAAGTCCATTTCCATACTATCAAGAAAGGTTTCAATGAGATCTGTGCCTATCCCGTATGTATTTACGGTATGTTGGAAGGAGTTAAGTATAGGATTCAGACTTATCTTTTCCTCAATGGCTTCGTAAGTATCATGTCTGAATTTTTTAAGAAGTTTTTCTTGAGGATAATCATGAAAAGTGTCCACAATTTCATCTGCAAATCGTACAAAGCCATAAATAGAGCAAATGGGATTTCTCAGACTTCTATTCAGGCTTCGGATGCCCAAAGAAAATGATGTGCTGTAAGCGTGTGTGGTTTGAGCGCTCGCCTTTGCACATACCTGGTCAAATAACTGTTTCATGGTTAGGATGGTTTTTGGTAATATATTGGGCAGTTACTTCTCCGGAAATTAAAGAAGGAGGAACACCTGGTCCAGGTACAGTGAGTTGCCCTGCGTAATACAGGTTTTTCACCTTTTTACTTTTTATTTTTGGTTTAAGGAATGCGGTTTGTTTTAATGTGTTGGCAAGCCCGTAAGCGTTTCCTTTATAGCTGTTATAATCTTCTATGAAATTACTTACTGAATAGGATTTTTCGTATTCAATGTGGCTCCAGATTGTAGTTTTTGTGGACTTTTCGATTCTGTTTATTGCAATTTTTAAGTATTTCCGACGTAACTCTTCAGTGTCATTTTTAAGCCCGGTAGCAACTGGAATAAGTATAAACAGATTTTCTTTCCCCTTTGGTGCTACTGTTTCATCTGTTTTTGAAGGCGCACAAACGTAAAAGAGGGGTTTGGAAGGCCATTTTGGATTATCATATAATTCTGAAGCATATTTTTTTAAATCTTCGTCAAAAAACAAATTGTGATGCCGCAGGTTTTTAACTTTTTTTGAAATGCCCAGATAATATATGATAGCCGATGGAGCCAATGTGCGACTATTCCAGTATTTTTCACTGTAGGATTGATGCTCCTTTTCCAATAGATGTGTTTCGGTGAAGTGGTAGTCGGCCGAGCTTACCACCAAATTGAAAGGGGTAAATGTATTATTAATATACAGCCCGTCAAGGGTTTTGTTTTTTACAGAGATCTTTTCAACATTCGAATTTGTAAATATTTTTACTCCCAAATCTTCTGCCAACCGCTTCATTCCATCCACAATTTTAACCATTCCCCCCTCTGGATACCAGGTACCTAATTCGATATCAGCATAATTCATTAAACTGTATAGGGCCGGAGTATTCTCAGGGGTCGCACCCAAAAAAAGTGAGGGAAACTCAAGAATTGATTGAATTTTAGGATCCTTAAATCTGGATCGGATGTCTTTGGCTATTGAACTTAATAATTGAATTCTAAAAAAACCTTTCAGTACATCACCTCTTATAAATTCAATGGGAGAAAGAGAGGGCATATAAACTAATTTTTTCACCCCTTCTTCGTACTTAAATGCAGCTTCGGTTAAAAAATCCTTTAGTTTTTTTTCGCTGCCGGATTCTATTTTTTCAAATAACTCTCCTAGTTTTTTGCGATTAGCGGGGATATCCAAGTGTTCTTTTTCACTAAAAATTACCCGGTATGAAGGGTCAAGCCTTTTCAATGTATAATAGTCGGAAGTGGTTTTTCCAAACTGATTGAAAAAACGTTCAAATACATCGGGCATCCAATACCAACTTGGACCCATGTCGAATGTAAAACCACGAGAGTGAAACGATCGGGCACGGCCTCCAACATCCTCATTTTTTTCAAAAACAGATACCTCATATCCATTTTTGGCTAAAAAACACGCGGAAGCCAGACCTGAAAATCCAGAACCAATTACTGCAACTTTATACATTTGTTATTTCTTACCTTGTGAGCCTGTCTTGTATTTCTTTTCGAGCATGAAAAATCCTGTTTTTCACAGTACCAATGGGAATGTTTAACCTTTCGGCTATTTCCTCATACTTATAGCCATCAATATGCATCTTAAATGGGCGGCGGTATTCCACACGAATTTTTTCAATGCAATCCAATAGATCCTGGTATCGGGCAGTTTTTTCCGGACAATTAAATGTATGTGGGTCTTCTACATTTAAATAAAAGAGGTTTTCGGTATTGTCAAAAGATGTTTTAGATCGTTGAACTTTTCGATAATTATTAATAAAAGTGTTTTTCATTATCGTATAAAGCCACCCTTTAAGGTTGGTGTCGGGTTTGAACCTTTCACGATAAGTAAGCGCTTTTAATATGGTCTCCTGAATGAGATCCTGTGAGTCATCGTAATTATTTGTAAATCTTCTTGTGAAGAGCTCCAAATCTTTTTGACGTTGGGTAATACAATGTTGAAATTCGATAGCTGTCATGGTTATTTTTGGTTTACTGTAATCCAAAGGTAAACAAAATATTTTATAATGTTTAATAAATATTAAAAAAGATTAAACAAAATAATAATTGATACCTCTTAGTCGGTTTGGTTTAATGTATATTGGTTTGGTTTTTTACGGTTTTTTCTGGTTTTAATTATTTCTGTGTTTATTAAAAATTTAAAAAAGTTAAACATAATTTATTGGGTATACCTCTTTTGTTTAATGATCTATAGGTTTTGTTGATCCTGATAGAGGTGTTATTGCCCTTCCTGTTGTAATATTATTTTGAATTCACATAATACCAATAAATATCATGAATTGATTTCAGCTTTACTGTTTAAATTCAGTAGAAATATGTTCCTTGTACTGTTTTTGTTATATGTTATAATTCTTGACCTATCCATATTAACCCTGAATTAATCAATTGAACAAATAGAATAAAAATCACATATACTCGTTGCAATGCTATGAAAATCTGTTTATTCCTGTTTACCTTTTTCTTCCTTCAATCTTGTTTCTCGCAAAATTTTGAAACTAAAATTATTCCCGCCGGCAATACGGTATTAAAACGTATATCCCCTCCTGAAGGGTACCAATGGATTGTTGAGCCGCACGGTTCTTATGGAAGTTATTTACAGAATTTAAATTTGCTCCCTCATAAATCTCCGATTTTAGATTACACGGGGACTCCAATATCCAATCAAAATGACCATGTGGCTATCGTTGATTTTGACACAGGTAAACGTGATTTGCAACAATGTGCCGATGCCGTAATCAGAGTTAGGGCAGAATATTTATTTGCTTCCAAAAGCTTTGATGATATCGGTTTTCATTTTACGAGTGGTGATTATTTTGCCTGGGATCAATACAAACAGGGGTATAGGGCAGAGGTTTCTTCAAATAATAAAGTAAAGTTTGTCCAAAAAGCTCAACCGAATTCTACGTACGCCAGTTTTAGGAAATACTTGGATGCGGTGTATATTTATGCCGGGACAATATCCCTTAATAAGGAAACAATTCCCGTTAAAGACGACCGCAATATAAAATCTGGCGATATTATTATTACACCAGGAAGCCCCGGACATGTAGTATTTATTATTGGAAGGGCAAAAAACGCAGAAGGCAAGATCATTTTTTTGTTGGCCGAAGGTTATACCCCGGCCCAGTCTATTCATATCTTAACCAGCCCATTTAGTGGGGTTTTAAATCCGTGGTATGAGTTGTCTGTTGAAGATCAAAGCATAACTACCGCACGCTATTATTTTAATTCCGTAAATATCAGGACATTTAAATAGTTTTAATGCGGTTAAACAATATTCCCAATCGTAAAAAATACTCTCACGGTTGAGTTGGTCCGGACGTCCACCCGGTCCTTTCCATGCCTGCTTTGGTCCAGACGTCCGTCCGGTCCTTCCTGCCTGTTTTGGTCCGGATGTCCATCCGGTCCTTTAACACTACGCCACCCCATCCCATTAATCCTAAAATCCTGATGCAGACAATTAGCCACGAAGATATTCAAGCTAAACGTATGGTTGTTTGCCAATTATCGGTGAGTTCGACCCCGCTGGGGTCGTTTGTATAGAATGCTTGATTGTCTATAAATATGCGACCCCTCTGGGGTTGTGAGTACAATGTGATC
>JAOUKG010000061.1 GCA_029882725.1 Cyclobacteriaceae bacterium | reverse complement strand
AGAAACAGGTGCAGATACTTTAGTGGTTTGTTGCCCTTATGAGGTGTCTCGTTTCGAAGATGCTGTGAAATCTACAGGAAATGAAGGTAAACTAATTGTAAAAGATATTGCAGAGCTCATTATTGAGGCAATGGGAAAATAATCTTAAAATAGATTTTTATGACAGCTAAAGATAAATACGATATACGTACTGATTTATACTTCGATCCGGTTAATCATTTCTGGCTTGATATCAAAGGCAGCGTGGCTACTTTTGGTATGAGCCCACTGACTCAGGAAACCAGTGGTTCCTTTGTTGCAATTCAGTTCGCAGAAAGTGGTACAGGGTTTAAAAAAAATGAGGGTATTGGTACCGTAGAGGCCGAAAAACATGTTGGCCCTATTAAAGCTCCTCTCTCGGGTAAAATACTTACTGTAAATTCAGAATTGATCAATAAACCAAGAATGATTAATGAAGATCCTTACGGTCAGGGGTGGTTGATGGAAATAGAACTGTCAGACCTGAGTGAAATCGACCAGCTGATTTCAGGTGAAAAAGAGGTGAATGATTGGTTTGAGTCGGAATTTGAAAAATTTAACGAAAAAGGATGGATCGCACAACCATAACTGCTGAAGATCTGGTTTCGAGATCTTTGGAAATCAGGAAACAATATTTTAATGACGAAATAACTTTTCATGCACCTGGCCTGAAAAGTTATTCGATACCCGGTTTTGAACAGAAAAATCCAAAAGCATTTCTGCCAATCAGTATTACAGGAAGTGGTTGTGCTTTGAATTGTGACCACTGTGAATCGAAAATACTGGAGCCCATGCTTCCCCTTAATATGAAAGAGGGAATTTTTAACATGTGTAAAAGGCTTTCGGAAGAGGGAACGGAGTCGGTTTTAATAAGCGGAGGTTCACAAAAAAATGGAAAAGTACCCTTTTTGAAGCATATCGATGAAATAAAACGAATAAAAGACGAATTGGGCCTGAAAGTCATCATGCATACTGGTCTTGTTGACGATGAAATGGCTAAGGCTCTTCATGTGGCCGGAGTCGATGGCGTGGCCCTGGATATTATTGGTGCAAATGAAACGATAAAGGATGTTTACCACCTCAATCTCACTACGGAGGATTATGATAATTCAATGCAACTCCTTGCCTCTTATGGGTTAAGCCTTCGTCCTCATATTATTTTAGGGCTTCATTACGGAAAGTTTCTTGGTGAGTATAACGCATTGGATTTGATTGCTAAGTACCCTGTTCATGCCCTTGTTTTGGTAATACTTACTCCCATGCACAGTACAGCCATGCAGAATGTTTCACCCCCTTCTGTTGAAGAGGTGACCGAATTTATGCATCAGGCGCGCTTGCAAATGCCAGACACTAAAATAATGATGGGGTGTGCCAGACCTTCAGGTGATTACAAAAGGCAAGTTGATTTAGCTGCAATTGATGCTGGAATAAACGGAATTGCTTATCCTGCCGATGGGGTAATTGATTATGCAATTTCGAAAGGCCTACGACCCACCTATTTTGAAAACTCTTGCTCTTGTGGCGTAAATTAATTGAAAAATGGGAAGTTGGAGATATATCGAGGACCATAGGCAAACAGCAACATTCGGACTTGCTACAGATGAGTTTTTGACCAACAACTATATAGACCTTTCCCGCAATAATCATTCAGCTACGCTACGGTTATATCATTATGAAAACTTTACTGCACTTTGTGGGCGTTTTCAGGATATTACAGCCGAAATTGATCTCGATTTTTGTAAAGAAAACGGATATACATTCAGTAGAAGGTTAACGGGTGGCGGAGCAATAATAATGGGAGAGGACCAGCTGGGTATTTGTGTGTCTACCAATGCTAAATCACTTAAATGGAATAGAATAAGTGATATCTATCAAATGTTTGCTGCTCCTATTCTAAGTACTCTTCAGGAATTAGGTATTTCAGCCCAATTTCGGGCCAAAAATGACCTTGAGGTGAGCGGAAAAAAAATTGCAGGATTGGGTGTTTACATGAGTCCTGAAGGTGCCGTACAATTTCATTGTAGTCTTCTTTATGATTTGGATATTCCTAAGATGTTGGAACTTTTGAACATTCCCATCCAAAAATATTCTGATAAAGCCGTAGTTCGGTCTGTTGAACAGAGAATGACCACGGTTCTAAAAGAAACTCCCGAATTTGTTGATTTAAGTGCTCTTCGTGAAAAACTAAAAGCCAGTTTCAGTAATTATTTTGATGTTCAACTGGAAACAGAACCACTTGTTGAAGATGAAAATGATAAAATAAAAAAAATTGAGGAAGAAAAATACCTGAATGAATCCTGGGTGTTTCAGCACAGCCCACAGGATGATATGACAGGAATGAGTTTGAAAAAGACAGCGGGAGGCCTTTTGCGTACTTACGTAGGATTAAAAGGTGAGAATATAAAAAGTGTTCTGATTACAGGTGATTTCATGGATAAACCCACTGCATTTACAGAAATTGAATCGCTGTTGAAGTGGTCGGTACTCGATGTTGAAAAAATATCGGAAGTAATTGATAAGGTTCTTCAGAAAGAGGAACTACCTCATAATATTTTAAAGGAAGAAGTTTTGGAAGCTGTTTGGATGGCGGTTCAACGTGCTCATGCAGCCCATCGATATACCTATAAAGGATCTTGTTATTACCCTAAAGACACCACCGCTCATGTCTGAATCACTAATACATACCGAAATTGAAGGTAAATCTCTGGATGTCCATCTTACCAGAAGAGCTATAAAGAATTTAGAAAGTAATTCGCAGCCTGTATACGTAAGAATGGAGCTTTATTTTAGCTGTTTTGTAAAGAAAATGGTAAAATTTAGTGACTCTGATCCGGGGTTTTCAGCCTCAACGACTATAGATAATAATTTACATGTTTCATTCAGGCCTGTTCAATCCAAAAGTTGTAATATCCATGATTTGGAGGGTGATAACTCGCCTACTTTGATTGATTTACCTGTTTTGAAACGAAACGCAATTGTACCAAGACATTTGTTTTTAGATTGTAAAAACGGGAAATGGAAAGGCGATTTTACATGGAATATACATTAAATAATAATAAAACCACTTAAAACTAACTATATGATACCACTCGAAACTGTGCAGCAGGAAACCGAAAAGAAAGTAAGTCCGGATTTTGTAAGAATAAGTATGGCAAGTGCCATCGCACTTAGATTACGGTCTGGTCGGTTTTCAAGAGATTTTGAATTTGGTGGGATAAATCTTTTGCTGAATTATGAAAATGGATGCCTTTCCGATTGTGGTTATTGTGGTTTAGCCCGAACCCGACCCGGAGATTATGAAGACAAATCTTTTATCAGGGTTGAATGGCCAATGGTAGAGACGGATCAACTGATAGACCGTATGGCAGAGCATGAGGATAAATTAACTCGTTTGTGTATCTCCATGGTTACACACGGAAGAGCATATAAAGACACCTATGATATTACTAAAAGACTTAGAGCTAAAGTAAAGACACCTCTTTCTTTGCTTATTGCACCCCCCACATTAAATGAGGAGAAGCTTCAAAGTTTTAAAGATTTGGGAGTAGATATGATAGGAGTAGGGCTGGATGCAGTAAGTGAAAAAGTTTTCAAACAACATCGTACCGATGTACCCAACGGATCATTACGCTGGGACAATTACTGGAATATCATAAATGCTTCACGAAGGATTTTTGGCCCGTGGAAAGTGAATATTCACACCGTGGTAGGTTTAGGTGAAACTGATCTGGATTTGGTTGATATGTTTTACCATTTGAAAGACAACGAAATTCTGGCCTACCTGTTTAATTTTAATCCTGAAGAAGATAGTAGAATGGGCGATTGGGTATCACCTCATATTACCCGATGGAGAAGAATACAGCTGGTGAAACACCTTATTGAAAATTACAATTTACAGAAGAAAGACATTGAATTTAACAGTGATGGTGGAATTGAAAGAATTTCAGCAGAAGGAAATGATATTCAAATAGCAATTCAATCACTTGATCAAGGGTTGCCATTTATGACCAACGGTTGTCCAAATGAAGCAGGAACTGAGGTTGGATGTACGCGTCCATATGGAAGTTACAGACCTAGTGAGTCTTTCCGTGATTTCCCATTTCAGCCAGAAACTGATGATTTAAAGCTGATTAGAAAAGAATTAGCACTTGATGAATTAATTAAATAATTTATAACCATAGATAATTATACTTTATGAATATTATAGTAGCAATTAAACAAGTTCCGGATTTGGTTGAGGGGTTGGAAATTGACTCCTCAGGTAAAGACCTGGATAGAGAGTGGCTGAAGTTTAAATTAAATGAATTTGACGATCATGCACTAGAAGAAGCCTTGGTTCTAAAGGAAGAAACAGGCGCAACAGTAACAGCCATAGCATTGAATGCAGATGGAATTGATAAAATATTGTTTACCGCTGCCGCAAAAGGTGCCGATAGAATAATAAGTGTAACAGGTGATTTTGGTGATGTGGTTTCAAGTCATGAGGCTGCCAGCGCACTTGCCAGTGTAATTAGTCAATTGGATCACGACATCGTAATGACCGGAGTGCAGGCTGTAGATGATCGTGATGGTCAGTTGGCAGTACTGTTAGCTCACCATTTAAAGATGCCGCACGTTTCTGTAGTTACAGGTGTAAAAGTGAATGGAAGTTCCGCTACTATTACAAAGGAATATGGTGGAGGAATGGTTGCTGAGTTTGAAGCTGAATTACCTGTTGTTTTAGGTATACAGGCAGCAAGTCAAACACCGCGTTATGTGCCCGTTGCAAAAGTAAGGCAAATCATGCGTTCGGCAAGTATTGAAGAGATTGCAGCTGGTGGTGATTCTGCCGGAGCAGGTTCTTCTGTAAGTCGTTTTTTTAAGCCTGAAAGTGGTGGTGGAGCCCAAATGATAGAGGGATCTGCAGCTGATCAAGCTGGTAAAATTGTTGAATTATTAAAAGAAAAAGGAATAAAATGAGCCAGGTATTCGTAATAACAGAACATATAAATGGCCAGTTTGAAGATATAACCTTCGAAATGCTGGGCAAAGGTAAAGAAGTAGCATCTTCAACTGGAGGTGAGTTGGTCGCTGTACTAATGGGAAGTGGTCAGAAAGACCTGGCTTCACAATTGGGTGTGGCCGATAAAGTAATTTATGCAGATCATGCTGAATTGGCAAATTTTAATCCGGAAGCACACAGTAAAACAGCTGCTGCAATAGTTGCTGCAAATTCACCAAAACTGGTAATTGCTGCATCTTCAAGTATGGGAATGGAGATTGCCCCGGCAATTTCTGTAGATTGTAACATGTCGATGATCGCTTATGTATCCAATATTTCTGCCGATGGACAAACTTTGGTTAGTCAGTTGTATGGTGGAAAAATGAATGTTGAATCGGCTGTTGAAGGAAATGGTTGTGTGGCCTGTGTTTTGCCCGGAGCTTTTTCAGGTGATGCCGGTCAGGGAGGTGGAAGTCCTGCTGTGGAAGATTTTACAGCACCTGATTTAAGTGGATTGAAAATTAAGTTCAAACAACTAATTGCACCTGATAGTAGTGGTGTTGATATTACTCAACAAGGTATATTAGTCAGTGTAGGTAGAGGTATTCAAAACGCTGATAACCTGCCGATGGTGGAAGAACTTGCTGCAAAAATAGGGGGAGCAATTTCTTGTTCAAGACCTATTGTTGATAACAAATGGTTGCCTAAATCACGTCAGGTTGGTAAATCTGGTTTGAAAGTGAAGCCTAAGTTCTATTTGGCACTTGGTATTAGTGGTGCTCCTGAACACATTGAAGGGATGAAAGATGCAGAGTTAATTATTGCTGTTAATAGTGATCCTAATGCACCTATTTTTGATTATGCTCATTATGGTGTCGTTGGAGATTTATTTGATATTATACCTGAATTGACAGGTAAGCTGTAGTTGATTTTAATGTGTTGTCCGTAGATGTTGCAGGGAAAAAATTAACCTGTTTTTCTATTGCACCTCTTACAGGACAACACATGTTTTTATAAATTTAACAACCTATACTGAACCTAATTATCTAATTATGAATGAGACTAGAGAAATCTATCGTAATTTTCCTTTCCTCATGCAAATTGCATTTTATGTAATTGCCTTTGCTACCATTGGTTTTTTTGTTTACGGCTTTTACCTAAGGATAAGGAAATACAAAAAAGGACGTGACGCTGGAAGGATGAATAATGTTTTGGGGCGCTTTATGAAAGCAGCTGCAATCATGGGAAAAAACTCCACGGTTTTTAAGCGGGATGCCTATGCCGGAGCAGCCCACTGGATGATTTTTTGGGGATTTGTTTTCCTTTTGATTGGTACTGCTATTGTGGCTTTGGATCATGATTTTTTAAGACTGCTTGGATATCATTTACTGGAAGGTGATTTCTATCTGGTGTTTTCATTCGTTCTCGACATTTTCGGCGTGTTATTTCTTATTGGACTACTCATGATGATGTTTAGAAGGGCTAAAAAATTGCCCAAATTAGATTACACAAGAAATGATTTAAAACCGGAGCAGTACAACAGAAAAGGGTATAGCACTGATGATAAGATATTTCTTTGGCTTTTATTCTTAATTGGCCTTACTGGATTTTTTATTGAAGGATTGAGAATTTCTGCCGATAATATGCCAGCTTTTGAAATGTGGTCGCCGGTAGGTTGGGTAATTGCCTCTTCAATTAACAGTGTAGGCCTGGCCGAAAGTGCTAATTCCCTACATGTTTATTCCTGGTGGTTCCATGCGGTTATGGTGATGTTTTTTATCGCCTACATTCCCTACTCCAAGGCTATGCATATGTTGGTAGATTATGCCAATCTTATGTTTAAGGATGATATGGCTGCCAAAAAACTACCTAAGGTGGCGGAAGAAATGCTGGATGCCGGAATGGGGTATAAAAAAGTGGAAGATTTCACCTGGAAAGAGTTACTCGATTTTGACTCGTGTACCAAGTGTGGTAGATGTCATGATGTATGCCCTGCAAGAAATGCAGGAACAGCGCTTTCGCCGCGTGATTTGATTCTGGATTTACGTACCTATGTTGACAGCTCTATAGGTTCACCTGAATGGTTTAAGCAAGAGTTTGTAAATGGTAAAAATGATAGCAAAGAAATTGCCGGTGGTGTTATCAGCAAAGACGTGTTGTGGTCGTGTACTACTTGTATGGCTTGCGTAGAAGTTTGTCCTGTAGGGATTGAACATTTGACGAGTATAGTAAATCTACGTCGTTCATTAGTGGATGAAGGCAATATGGAAGATATGTTGCAGGATACCCTGATGAACATTGGCGATTATGGTAATTCCTTTGGACAATCAGAACGAAATCGTGCTGCATGGACTAAAGAACTAGACTTTAAAATCAAAGATGTAAGGAAAGAAGAAGCCGAGTACTTGTGGTTTGTAGGAGATTATGCTTCTTATGACCAAAGAATTCAGGGACTTTCACGACATGTGGCCAAAATACTGAATAAAATAGGCGTTGATTACGGAATCATGTATGAAGGGGAGAAGAACTCTGGTAATGATGTGCGCAGGGTAGGAGAGGAAGGACTTTATGAGATGCTTGTTGAAGACAATTTGGCTGTAATGCAGAAATCTAAATTCAAGAAGATATTCTCTACAGATCCGCATTCATACAATACGATCAAGAATGAATATCCTGAATTTGGTGGAGATTTTGAGATTGAACATTACACCGGATTACTACTAAGATTGGTAAAAGAGGGAAAGATTAAATTTACCAAGAAGTTAAACTATAAAGTTACTTATCATGATCCTTGTTATCTGGGTCGTTATAATGGTGAAGTTGATGCTCCTCGTGAATTGTTAACTATGATGGGAATTGAGCTAATCGATATGCCTCGTTGTAAGGAAAATTCATTCTGCTGTGGAGCAGGAGGAGGAAGAATCTGGATGGACGATAGTAAAGTTCAAGAAAGACCTAGTGAGATAAGAATTCGGGAAGCCCTTACCCTGGGTGAAGAAGTAACACATTTTGTAGTAGCCTGCCCAAAAGATTACGCAATGTTTACGGATGCTGTTAAAACCAGTGGTAATGAAGGAAAAATGGAGGTGAAAGATATCATTCAATTGGTTGAAGAAGCCATGGGTGAATGATGTCGTAGGGCGTTGTAGGGGCTAGGGGCGTAAAATTTTACGCCCTTACAACACGCCCCTACAACGCCCCTACAACGCCCTACTGCAATTTCTCCAATTCCACTTTTCTTACAAATAATTCGGCTCCTTCTGATTGGATTTGTATTTTCCCTTTGGTGGGTTTTACACGAATAGCGTAATTAACTAATTTACCGTTGAGGTAAACATATATTTCTTCACCTTTTGCGTGGCATTCCAATACATTCCATTCTCCCAGGGGCTTTTCAACGTCATGTTCACCTCTGAAATTAATAGTGTCTTTCCAAACAGGTGACCGGGCATACCAATTTACCCTTCCGTCATTGATGGTTACGGGCAATCCATTACTATCATAGATATAACTACCATTTTGTTTATCTTTAGAGACAGGGGCAATAAGGCTGAAATTTGTACTTCCATCTCCTACAACAATAAAATCCCCGGTTCCTCCTTCTATCATCTGGCATTCAATGGAATGCATCCAAATGCCCTCTTTCCCTCCATCTTCCCCAACGCTATGTAGTAACAATCCGCTGTCCCGGGCCTTATCAACTCTTGGAGCGAAGGTTTTTTTTCCCCACTTAAATTCCAATGTTATTTTGTAGTTTTCAAACTCTTCCTGAGTAGTAATACACCCCCACTCTTCCCCACTAATGCGTATCATACCATCAACAACGGTAAAAACCTGTTTCGGGTCATTGTCACGGCCTCTGTTTTCTAAAAATTTGTACCAGCCATTAAAATCTTCTCCATTGAAAAGAGATATGGCTTGACCCGTTTCACCATTACTTGATAAACAAGATTGTAAAAACAAACAGGTCATAAAGAAGAATATTGAATGTTTCA
>JAOUKG010000799.1 GCA_029882725.1 Cyclobacteriaceae bacterium | reverse complement strand
CCTGAGGTACTTCCCAGGGTAATTAAGTCATCCTGAAAGTCAAAAACAGCAGAGCCAAATACTTCGGAGTATTTATTGAGGGTGGTCGTTATCTCCCTTTTTTCAATATCCCATACTTTTATTAAAGCGTCATTGCCGTTGGAAATCAACAGTTTACCGTTGTGACTAATTGCCATTGTGTTTACTGCGCCTTGGTGAGCCTGAATTTCTTCGGAAGCAGCATTGCCTGAATATTTCCAAAAATGAATGGTTCCTGTTGCTGAGGATGCAATTATCCAGGGTAACTTGGGGTGAAAATGAAGTGCAGTAACTCTTCCGGAGGCCCTAAAAGTATGGGTAATTTTACCCAAAAGAATATCCCAGACCACAATTTGGTCGGAGCCAAAACTTGAGGCCACATATTTTGAATCCTGGCTGAATGAAATTTGATCAACCCTTCCGGTATTCCCCGATGGAATGATTAACTGGGGCTTTAGGTCTTGACCAATCACATGAAAACACCCTATAATCTGTATCAGGAGAATCAGATAAATTTTTGTGATTGACATTTCAGTTATATTTAGTTACATAGAACACAACCCGTACCTTCCGACAACTCACAGTCGGCTTGTGTAGCGTAGCAATTTCCTGTGCCCGCTTTTGACCACGGGGAGGAAACTGTGCACCCTGTGCACGAAGCATTGGGGTCTTCGGTGGTTCCACAGGCTATGGTTCCGAACATAAATAACAGACAAGCCACCGAACTGATTATTATAGTTTTAAATAGTTTCATTAATTGATGGGAATTATTTTATGGCCAAATATAGGAATCTAAAGTGGGAGGTCAAAAACAATTCTGTTGGTTAACTAATTTCTGTTTTTTATTTACTCAATATGTAAATATTCTCCCTGAAGTTGAGAATAGTGATGAGTTTTGAATTCCAGACAAGCTGGTTTCGAGGTACGATCCCCTCTTCTAGCAATGACAAACCATGACAATTACCTTGTAGTATTTCCGCGACTGGAGAAGAGAGCCAAACGTAATGTTTTACTCCAATAAATTAGTCGTTTCAATCCTTGGGAAATAGATTATTTTAATTTAGGGCAAGCCTGATTGCCCCTGCCCAATCACTGAAAGTTACATCTTTTCACTCAAACTGTGAGGGAATTAAACGTTTAAGTTGATAGGTTTTTGAGGTGAGGGCTTCAAATGTCAATATATTTATTGTTATTAATAATTGTATCCAAGTGAATACATTTTCGTATGTTTGTTATACAGAAGACAATTGAGTTTGACAAGTGGTTTAGAAAGTTAAGAGATGCGAAGGCACGGGCAAGAATATTGTTGAGATTTCAACGTATTGAAGAAAGCGGTAACTTTGGAGACTTCCTGAATTTAGGGGATGGGATCATTGAAATGAAAATTAATTATGGCAAAGGCTATCGTGTTTATTATGCAATTCGGGAAAATAGGGTAGTATTATTGGTTTTTGGTGGGGATAAATCCACACAGCAAATGGATATCTTCAAAGCAAAGAAAATTTGGAAAGATATTAAATAATGAAGTAATATAATGAAAACTAGCAAAACCTCAAAGTTTGAAATATCTGAGTACTTAGATAATGAGGAAATGATAAAGGAATATTTAAATGTAGTACTGGAAGAAGGTACATCTGAAGAAATTGTTGTGGCTTTAGGTCATGTTGCCAAAGCAAAAGGCATGACAGAAATTGCAAAAATAACAGGCATGAGCAGGGCTTCTCTTTATAAATCCCTTTCCGAAGGCTCACATCCTCAGTTTGAGACCATATTAAAAGTGTTAAGGGCTGTTGGATGGAATTTGCGAGTAAGTTGACCCGTCTGAATATATGAAAAGATTGGGATCTTCTTCCTGCGAAGTTATCTAACTAAGGAAGACAACGAATAAGGATGGGGTTGTAGGGCGGTGGTTGAGCCTGGACCCTGAAATATAAAAGCTAGTTAGTATATACTTTGGAGAGATTAATGACCCTGGTAAGGGTCAAATATTTATAGTGTGAACATGAGAAAATTCCCCGCCTCATTTGGATTCGAACCCACGGTTCGGATCCAAAAGGGGCGGGGTTCATTGCCGTTATTTTTTATAAATATTCAATCCTTCCAGGGTCTTCATGAATAATCCGGGTTATTTTTTAGTCCTTAAAATAATTTATAGTCATTTTTACACCCAACAGAATCTCTTATGGATGTAATCAAACTCGAAAATATTACCAAATCT
>JAOUKG010000060.1 GCA_029882725.1 Cyclobacteriaceae bacterium | reverse complement strand
TATGATTATGTGATATATTATTATCTTCATCAGATGTTTTTCTAACCTAAACAAAATAGAAATGAATAAAATCATCTTACAATCACAGATCAAATCTAAAGGCACTGCTTATGCACTTTGGTTTTTCCTTGGAGCTCAACACGCTTATATGAATAACTGGGGAATTCAAATTGTTTATTGGGTAACAGCTGGAGGTTTTTTCATATGGCACTTTATTGAACTTTTCCTAATATCAGGAAGAATTGATAATCATAATATGAATATAGCAATGCAAATAGATGACATTGAAAAGAAAGAAAAGCAAGAAAGAGATGATCAGCATAAAAGAGACATAATGATGATGGCAGCAATTTCTGGAAACAAAAGTGCAGCAACACAAGAGGATAGAACAGATTGATTTCAACTCAAACTGTCCCCATTAACAAAAAACCCTCTCTATTTATCATAAAGAGGGTTTTTTAACGATTTAAGCGGTCCGGACGGGACTCGAACCCGCGACCTCCTGCGTGACAGGCAGGCATTCTAACCAGCTGAACTACCGGACCATTATGTGATTTTTGTGACCGTTTGTCTCAAATCGAGGTGCAAATGTAGGCGGTAATTTTTTAAATGCAAATGATAAATAGAAATATTTTTTAAGTATTTTAATAATAGTTGAAAACATAGGCAAAACAGCCTTCTTTACTATGAAAAAAAATTACGGCACTGCCTGTAGAGACGCACGGCCGTGCGTCTCTACAGGCAGGTAATATTTATTCCACCACAACCCTAAAGCCTGTATGCTTTCCATCTTCTTTAACATCCTCAATATGTGGATCCACAAAATCATAGGCACTGTAATCATATACCTTCAATTCCGTGCCGTCCAAATAATACTCACCTACATTACCCCCTAAATCAAACACTTGCACATCCTTGACTTTTACCGGTTGGAAAGTACCCACGGGTTTGATCAAAGAAATCTCCAAGTCTTCCAGTTTAATCTTCAAGGCTTTCACATCATAAGCAGTTAATTGGTACCCTGACCAATAATTTAAGTTGTTCTGACCATTGAACGATTTCCGCGAAAGCTGGTGCAAAGCTTTTGCCTCTTTTGCATTGGGGAGTCTGTATTTCACACCCGTTAAATCGGTTATCCAATTTAGATAACCTTCTATTTCTGTTTTTGAAAGCCCTCTTATTGGTAAATTTCCTTCATTTTCGGGAATGTCTTTACCCAGGTAAATATAATATTGTGCCACGGTAACTTCAAATTTACCCAATGCTATACTGTCCTTCCCCACCGATACTGTTTCAGGTAGCAATTTCCCCTCTTTATCAACTCCGTAATACCCTTTGTTATTTATGTGTGTTTGTAAAAGAAGTTGTGTGGCCAACGGACTGTCTTTCTTAAAAGACTCATTGGTAGTATCTGGTATTTCAAAAAGGTATTGGTCAATCCATTTAATTTCTTCTTTCATTTTGCGCAGCTGATGAGTAAGCTTTTGTAAACCATGAGGTTGTCCGGGAAACCATAAAAACTTTACCGGTGCTACTCCTACTTGTTGTAGTCCCCGGTAATACTCCCAACCCTGATCACGAGGTACGGCCCTGTCTTCACTTCCGTGAAAAATAATGGTGGGTGTTTTAATTTTTTCAATTTCAAAAATTGGTGAATTGTTTATGTACCACTCGTTATAATGTTTTCCGTTGGTATCGTCCCAGGGCGCTCCACCAAAGTAACTTTGATCGAAGGTAACACCAAACTGACAAGTACCATAATCGGAAGTCCAGTTAATATCACCTGCGCCGGGGGCTGCTACCTTGAACATATCGGGATATTTCAAGGTCATCCAAGTGGTAAGTATAGCTCCATTTGACCATCCCATCAGCCCCAGTTTATTCATATCGACCATCCCCTTTTCCTTGAGGTGCATAATTCCATTATAGAGGTCTATTTGTTCCAAATGATAGTAATTACCGTTTTTAATCGATTCAATAAAGGCAAGACTGTGTTGCCCCGATCCATGGTAGTTGGGCTTTAATACAAAAGCTCCTTTTTCCGTATAAATTTGTGGATAGGTAGACCACCTCTCCGACCACGAATCCTGATCCACACCAGTAGGACCACCGTGTATAGACAAGATCAACGGATATTGTTTACCCGCCTCATAATTCTTTGGATAGTACAAAATCCCATTCACTTCTTCGTCCAAAGCCCCTTTCCAGTAAATAATTTCCGATTTAGCGATCTTCTTTTTCTTCAATTTATCATTTAAAGAAGTCAGTACCTTCTCATTACTTACCGTTACCCCTTTTTTAGTATTCCCAATATCGGTTATAAAATACTCCGGAAGCCTGGAGGCAGTAGAATAGGTATAAATAAGTTTTTTCCCGTTTTCACTGATATTCATCAACGACACATGATTATTTTTTGCAGAGCCAAAATCGAGAGGCAGCTTTTGCCAACTTTGTCCCGATCTTCTATAAACAACCACTTCTTTTAAAGGGCCATTTGCCAATTGAGCCACAACATCTTCCCCGGAAATAAAATAGCTATAGGCAATTCCCTTTTCCCAGTCAATGGGCACCTTTTTATAATCCCCTAAAATTAGATCATAATAATATAATTCTTCAATACCGGCCCCTTCCCACTCCGGATTGGAAGATTTGGTAGCTAAAAAATAAAAACCCGAAGAAGAAGCTGTAAACTGAAAGTTCGACGGTCCTTGCAGTCCCTTTACAATTTCCTTTTCTTCACCACTTTTCAGGTCTTTCAAAAAATATTGAGGTTTTGGGTTTCCGTCAATTCCAAAATCAGGAGTAGTGGTAAGTCTGTAAACCAGATAGTTCCCATTTCTGGAAACTGCATAATCGGAAACCTTAAATCGATTATTTGTGATGCGCTTTGTTTTTTTCGTCTCAATATTAAAGGCGTACAAACGAGTTGGTTGCCAATGCGCAGTATCTTCTATAATTTGGGTATTATCTTTTTCATTTTGAATATCATACAGCGACTTTCCTTCGGAGCTTACAAAAAGTATATTTTTTTCATCTAGCCAGGAAATAGAGCTGATACCATTTTTAAACTCTTGTACTTCCTCTGGTTCACCACCAAGCATATTGAGTCTCCAAAGTTTTTTACCTTCCTTTCGGGAAGAAAGAAAATACAAATATTCGTTCTTCTTATCAAAAAGAGGACTATGATCACTATCGTTGGTATTGGTAAGGTGAATAACCTTAATTTTACCTTTTTCGAGCAAACTTAATCTGGCCAAATAAAAGTCATTTACAAACTTATCTTCTTTGGTCAGTCCTTTCTTCTGAGTCCAAACCACCATTTCCCCATTAGGCGAAAAAACAGGACCTGATACATAATCGGTATTAATAATTTCCTCTGGAGTCCATTTGTCGCTTTGCGCCAAAACCGGATAAATAACAGAAACAAAAAGTAGTGTGGTGATAGTAAAAAGTCTCATACTCGAAATGTTTAATTACATCTCAAATATAAGAATGTCCTTTAATAAATAAGCTTTGGACAAAAAGTATCTCGATGACCTTTGTACTATTAGGTTGGTTTATTTTTTTTACTCCAACAGTTGTTTAGCCTTGAAAATAGCAGAGTCGATATTGACTTTCACTACCCCTACCCTAGTATAGCTGTCCTTCAACCGTTCCATTATTTCAATATGTCCGAGGGAATCAGCAGGTTTACGGGCATAATTTCTCATCCACTCCATCATTCCATCGTCGGCACCTTCAAGCTCATTAATAATTTCACGAATGGCCTTTTTCCTTTCCTCGTGAACAGCATCCAGGCCATTGCCCATTCTTTCCAATTCTTCATTAAGGACCATTTTCATTTCCATGATTTCATCGAGTTTATTCATGGCCGAATCGTGCGCACCCATAATTTGGGAATACAATTCAGACTCAATTTTTTGCGCCTCAGTCTGCACTTTTTCTTTGGTTTCAGAAAGGTTGTTGCAGGAGAAAATGAAAGGAAAAATAAGAAAGGAAAATAGAATAAATTTAAATCTGTTCATTGGAGTTTCTTAAAGGTTACACAGAAGTAATCAATATTTGAAATATACCGGCAAATTTAGTAAAACATTATCTAAACCTGAAAAACTCATAAAAGATCTATTTCAGTCCGATATACAATTAACCTATAAACTTTAAAACCCTAATAATTTATCTTAGTTAATTAAACTAATTACATCAGTTTTGAATTATCAAATTGGATTAAAAATCATTGTAAAAAACTAAAATTTCATCAACTTTAAATAGGAATATATTTTTTGTATTAAATTCACATTTAAGTTCAAATACTAAACCAAATTTTAAACCAAACAATTACTTTTATGAGGCAAACTTTACTTTTATGTATGACCTTCTTTTTGTTTGCAACAATAACTGTTGCTCAGGAAAGGTCTGTAACAGGTACTGTGACATCTGCAGAGGATGGAACAACTTTACCTGGTGTAAGTGTTCTTGAAAAGGGCACATCAAACGGTACTGTAACCGACGTCAATGGTCAGTACAAAATCACTGTTACAGGTGACAACTCTGTTCTATTATTTACTTTTGTGGGGATGGCCACACAAGAAGTGAGTGTAGGTTCGAGAAGTTCAATAAACATTAACCTTGAAACGGATATAACACAACTTTCAGAAGTAGTTGTAATAGGTTATGGAACAGTTCTGAAAAAGGAGCTTACGGGTTCTGTAGCCTCTGTAAGTGCAGATGAAATAGGCAAACTACCCGTTTTAAGTGTTAATCAGGCTCTTCAAGGTCAAGCTGCAGGTGTTTTCGTAACTGCAAATTCAGGAACTCCTGGTGGAGGTATTTCCGTACGGGTAAGAGGACAAACATCTATAAATGCATCCAATGATCCATTATATATAGTTGACGGAGTACCTGTTGAGGCCGGTAACCTTGTTCAACAAGGATTTGGAGGTGAACAGCAAAATGCACTTGCAGGTTTAAATCCCCAGGATATCGAATCCATACAAGTATTGAAGGATGCCTCAACAATGGCTATTTATGGTGCAAGAGCGGCAAACGGTGTTGTTCTTATTACTACAAAAACAGGAAAATCAGGTGAAAGCAGAATCAATTTCAACACCTGGACCGGTTGGGCAAATGAAACAGGCAGAGTAGAAATGGTTGGCTCGCAAGATTGGATAGATTTACAAAATGAAGCACGGGCAAATGATGGATTAACCGCCAAAACCAACGCAGATTGGGGATGGGATGGCACCACAAATACCAATTGGATGGATGAAATTTTTAGAACTGCAAGAATATCAGAACACAATTTGAGTGCTTCAGGTGGATCAGAAAACACTACCTATTATGTAAGTGGAGCCTATAGAGATGAAGAAGGTGTGATTATAGGTTCGGGTTTGGAAAGATTTTCTGGGCGTATTAATTTACAAACCAAAGCCTCTGAAAAACTATCCTTTGGAACAAGAATTGGTATAAGTAATGACAAAAACAGCCGTATTATGAATGACAATAACATATATGGCGTTTACTCTGCTTCTGTTCTTACTCCATCAATCAAACCTGTTTATGATGAAAATGGTAATTATGTAGATGCACTTCCATCCTTTAACACCAACCCGGTTAGATCTGCTTTAGTACCCAGATACGATATAAGCACATTAAAAGTCATAACAAATCTAAATGTAAATTATAACATTTTTGAAGGGCTTGATTTCAGATCAGATTTTTCATACGATCTTACTGAAGTTTCGGAAGATCTATATGCACCTAAAAGTACCTCAAGAGGTAGAGGTTCCGATGGATTAGGACAATTTAATTATATAAGAAGGGGAACTTATGCTATTGAACCCACTTTGAGATATACAAAAACCATCAACAATTCTCATAAGATCAACGCAATATTAGGAAGTACATTCCAAGAGCGGAGTACCATTTCAAGCAGGGTTGAAGGATCCGGTTATGGACGAGAATCACTAACTTATATTACTTCTGCTGCAACAATTACAAGTGGTTCTTCAAATCGCACTGATTATAGTTTTAATTCATTTTTCGGAAGAGTAAACTATTCTATGGATGAAAAATACAATCTTTCTGCTTCCTTGCGAAGAGATGGATCATCACGTTTTGGTTCCGGAAATAAATTTGGAACCTTTTATGCGTTAGGAGCTTCCTGGATATTTTCAGACGAGTCATTTATGTCTGGAATTGATTTTATCGATTTAGGAAAACTAAGAGTCAGCTATGGAGTGACAGGTAATGACCAAATTGGTGATTTTACCTATATAGGATCATGGACAGGTAGTGCCAATTATCAGGATTTGCCTGCATCAGCTCCAAACAATATTGAAAACCCTAATCTAAAATGGGAAGAAACTTCAGCTCTTGATATAGGATTGGAATTATCCTTGTTTCAAAAAGTTGATTTTGAATTAGGTTACTTTTATCAAAACACTACTGACCTTTTATATGGCCGTCCCTTACCAAGAACAACTGGTTTTGCAATTGTTCAGGAGAACCTCGGTAATATTGAAAACAAAGGTCTCGAAATTAACATAAGAAGTGTCAATGTTGAAAGTAATGATTTTCTTTGGAAAACTAATTTCAATATCGCCTTTACAAAAAATAAGGTTTTAAGTTTAATTGATGTTAATGATGAACCATTGCCTCAAGGATTTGCAAGCGCCATTATTATTGGAGAGCCACTGAATACTTTTTATGGTTTGAAATTTATGGGGGTTGACCCAACAACCGGGGAGTCTATTTTCGAAGATTATAATGGTGATGGCTCCTCAACAACTGATGATAATCAAGTAATTGGAGATCATAACCCTGACTTCTATGGAGGCTTTACAAACACTTTTAGCTATAAAGGATTAAGTCTGGATGTGTTTTTTCAATTTGTACAAGGTGTAGATGTTTATAATTACTCTCAAGGTTTTGCTATGTTCCCGGGTTCTCCCTGGGGATTAAATACCAGTTTATTAGATAGATGGCAAAATCCAGGAGATATTACAGATATTCCCAAACTATCCACAGTAAGGGGACTAAATGGAGCTGATAATAGCCGGTTTTTGGAAGATGGATCTTATGTAAGGTTAAAAAATATAAAACTCTCTTATGAATTTCCTCAAGACTTAATTAGTAAGGCAAAAATTAAAAACTTAACAGTTTATGCATTAGGAAGCAATATTTTAACTTTTACAAAATATACCGGTGCAGACCCTGAAATAAGTTCATTAGCTAATACAAGTACAGCAAAAGGGACTGATTTTTTATCATTCCCTCAGGCTAAGATGTATTCAATAGGACTTAACATAGGATTATAAACAAAAATGAAATCAGTCATGAAAAAAATATATTTTTTAACAATTATGATTTTAACATTTTCCTGTCAGGATTTTGTTGAAAAGCAGCCTTATGATATTATTACAGATGCAACTGTAATTCAGGATGAAGAAAGTGCCAAAGGTGCAATTCTTGGAATGTATAGTAACTTTCAGGATGGAAATCAGTATGGAAATTTTATTATTGCTGTACCTGGTGTTCTTTCTGATGAACTTATACACTCCGGATCTTTTCCTACCGTTGCTGAAATGGATCAAAATGAAGTGATACCTACGAATGTTAACATTCGAAATATCTGGGCTAGCCACTACACAGGAATTTACATTGCCAATACGGTTTTGGAAAGAATTGGAACAATAACTATTGATCCCACCCTTAAAAGTCAGCTTCAGGGTGAAGCTTTATTTGGACGTGCTTTATTTCATTTTAATCTAGCCAACTTATTTGGAGGTGTTCCATTGGCCAAAGAGACCAACTTAGATGTATTAAGAAGTATATCCAGAGCAACCCTTGCTGAAACTTTCGACTTTATTATCAGTGATTTAAACCAAGCCGCAACACTTTTAGCTGGCGTAGATCATGGTTCCAATGCAGACAACAAAAATAGAGCAACAGATTGGGCGGCCAAAGCCCTATTAGCAAGAGTTCATCTCTATAAAGGCGATTTAGTTACTGCTGGTACGTATGCGAATGAGGTTATAAACAGTGGGAAATTCTCTTTAGAAGCTAACTATATGGATATATTTGGAGGAAATGCTTCAAGTGAGTCAATATTCCAGATTTTTTCAAGCACTAATGATCAAAATGGTGCTGCCTTTTGGTTTAGAGTTGACGGACGTTATGAGTATGCTCCAAGCACAGAGTTTCAAAATGCTATCGAAGCTGGAGATGTAAGAGCTGCTGTAATTGACACTCAAAGCGGAAAAGTTGCTGCAGCTAAATATGTAGATGTGGGAACTGGTACGGATCAATCTATTGTTTTGAGATTAGCCGAAATGTATTTAATTCGTGCCGAAGCTAACCTAGGTGCAATACAGGCAGACAACGATGTAAATACCATCCGTAGCAGAGCTAAGTTGGGAAATAAAACCAACGTTACTCTTGATGACATCCTTCAGGAACGATTTATTGAACTTTCTTTTGAAGGCCACAGATGGCACGATTTAGTTAGAACCAACAAAGTTTCCACTGTTATGTCTGTTATAAATCCTTTAACATGGGGTAGCAATGATGTTTTAATGCCTATTCCTCAATATGAAATAGATCAAAACCCATCACTTAAAGGGTTCCAAAATCCTGGATATTAATCCTAAACATTACCAATAAAAAAGGGGCTGTGAAGCCCCTTTTTTATTGGTAATGTTTAGGATTATTTTAAAATATCTCATCTTCCCTCCTGCTTCATATTTTGTATTAAACAGGCCTGACACTTAGGCGTAATTCAAGATTTGGTCTTTCAACTTTGTTTATAATCTCAGAGAGGTCACCCTGAATTGATCCGGACGTCCTTCCTGAATTGATGATCCAGACATTCGTTCTGAATTGATCCGGACATCTGTCCAAAATTGGTAGGGACATCCGTTCGGTCCTTATCTCTGAATTGGTCCGAACATCAGTTCTGAGTTGGTCCGGACGTCCGTCCGGTCCTTCTAATAACTTAATCCTTTTAATGCAA
>JAOUKG010000797.1 GCA_029882725.1 Cyclobacteriaceae bacterium | reverse complement strand
CGTTACCTTTGGATTGGTTTATACTGAAAATGAAAATGTAATTTCTTCAGATTTATTGTCCAGAAAATGCAGAATTGACCCAGACAACGAGTTGTTAGATGAACTGAAGGAAATTGACGGAATACGCTATAAGTTGATTTTAAATTAATCTATTCATTCAACTGAAGCAAAAGACCTATAAGGTTTTGGAAACCTTATAGGTCTTTTAGGAGTGGTATTGATTTTAAATAAGAGTATTGTAGGGTTATGCTATCGGTTCATCAGAGAAAAAGACATGGAGAGGATCATCCACGTCCCTAAACACCTCGCACATCAACTAGGTGAACAGGCCATGGCCTCCCTTAAAAACTTTCTAAAAAATATTATTGAGGAATTCACCTCTATTTTTAAAATAGGATTAATAGGTTTTTTCAGCTCTGATCTTTTTAACCCAATCAACCAATAAACCTCTTTGCTCTTCAGTTAATCTGGCTTCAGGGTGCATCCAGGTGTAACTGTTAAGGGGCATTTCATGCTCTTCAACTTCTTCTGCAAACTCTTCAAGTTTATGATCTTTTTTCTTGGCATCGTATTGAGCCCAGGTACTAAGATTCAAATGCTCTCTCCCTTCGTCTATGTGATCTACCAACCACCAACTTATTGGTGCTATATGTGAGTACCAGGGATACACAGTATTAAAAGAATGACAGTCCATACAGGCTTTATTAAGGATAGACCGAACTTCATCATCAGGTGAAGTGGCTGTTAAAAAAGTATCTGCACTATCTTCCACAGGATTCGAGGTATCTATAGGTATCAGTTGAATAGCAATTAATGTGATTAATACTACCCAACTTGTTTTTCTTATTCGTTTGTTCATCGCTTTTAGAATTATTAGATAAAGATAAATATATTGACATGAATTATTAAGCCCCTGAGTGATAAATTCTAAAATATATTACCTAAGTGTTCATTCTCGTTATTACTTTTATAATAAATGGAACAAAATGAACTATCTTTGTGTTAAACACTTGATCTAAATCACTTAATTTTTAAAAAATACAATGGGTAAAACAATTGAACTAACAGAATCTAACTTCCAGGAAGTAATCAACTCTGATAAACCGGTACTTGTTGACTTTTGGGCTGAATGGTGTGGACCATGTAGAATGATAGGTCCGGTAGTGGCGGAACTAGCTGAAGAATATGACGGAAAAGCTGTAATTGGAAAGCTAAATGTTGATGAAAATCCAAATATTTCGGCTCAATTTGGAGTAAGGAGTATACCTACATTACTTGTTTTTAAAGGAGGACAAGTAGTTGACAAACAAATTGGGGCTGTTCCTAAGGGAGTGTTGGCACAAAAACTTGAAGCTCAAATGGCTTAAATATAAGTACAAAAAGTAAATATTAAATTTCAAAGGCTGTCTTAGACGGCCTTTTTTTTTATTTAACCGGGTTTAATTATTTTACTTGTGTTACTTTTATCACAGATAACTGGATTTTAAATGTCTAATTTTAAATAAAAAAAAGATGGAATATTATTTCTCAAAAGTATTGAAAGGACGCGAAATGGAAGAGGTTCTTTCAGCTGTAGGTGAAGAACTTAAAAAAGAAGGTTTTGGAATTCTTACTGATATTGATGTGAAGGCTACTTTTAAAAAGAAGCTCGACATAGATTTCAGGAATTACAGAATCCTTGGTGCTTGTAACCCTAACTTTGCACATAAAGCAATTTCTGCAGAACCCAATATTGGCGTATTTTTACCTTGTAATGTAGTCGTTCAGGAAGTTGAAAACGGAGACATTCATGTTTCAGCAGTTGATCCGGTAGCTTCTATGATGTCGGTTGAAAACGATTCTTTAGGAGATATTGCCAATGAAGTGCGAACAAGGTTGAAAAAAGTTATTGAGCAATTATAAATTATTGAATTTTGAATATACCTGGGGTTTATAATTGAACCATGGGTATATCTTTTTAATTCTGATGACAAATCCTATTGCATTTGCTAGGGTCAAATGATGAATATAAAATTAAATGTAGGTGATTGCAAAAAACGTATTACACGTAGAGATACACGGCCGTGTATCTCTACGTGTAATACGTTTTTTATTATTGCTCCATTACCTAGGATCCTTTTTACCTTAACCTAGCGGCATTAAACCCGGATTCAATGCCGTTAGGTTAAGAGGAAAGCAGCATTAAAATTGTAATAATTACCATTTTTTAGCAACGCCAATGACCCTGTAGGGGTCACCG
>JAOUKG010000798.1 GCA_029882725.1 Cyclobacteriaceae bacterium | reverse complement strand
CCTTTCCTTAATATCTTCATCTTTACTATTCATCAGCCTAACACTTCTCCTCCATCCTACAATCGACTTATCAATCTTTTCAGACTCAATTGCTGTGAGTAATAGTTTTGACCTTTCTACGCTGCCAATCATTAGATCAACTGCCTTATTTCGTACCGGCGAAGAAAGCTTTTCCCAGTTAACCATAAGGTATTCATTAAAAGAATCATCAGAATCTGCGTACTCCGACAACCATTCAACTGAAGCTACTTGAACAGGCAAGGGTTGGCGTGGATCTAAATAACTCTTTACTTTTTCACCAGGATCATTATGATTTAAAATCAAGGAAATAGCCGATGCTCTCTTTAATGCATCGTTATTTTCATTTTCCAATACATCAATAAAGTACTTTTGTGACTCTTCCAGAGATACTTTTATCGTTTTTATGAAATCTCTCCAAACCTTCGATGCTTCCCCTTCAGAAATTAAAAATCCCTGAATTACGTGTAGTTCATTCCTGTTTATATCAGGCATTTCATCTCGTTCCCTCCACCCACGTGTAATTCCCTTTATAATGGGTACTGATATTTGTTCATCCTTATTTTTGATTGATTCCGAAAGAATGCCTTGTAAAACCTCAATTTTATTTTCCATAGTTAGCAAATAGCTCAACCTGGTTAAAAAATCGGCATTTAAATTTTTTGAATCCGTCAGAGATTTTAACCAACTCTCTTCATCAAAATACGGACTACTCATCCCCGCAGTAACCATCCAATCATCATCAGGGTACAAACTCAGCAGGTAATTTACTGCATCAATGGCTTTTTGGCTCCCGGAATTCCCCAAGGAAAGCAATAACTGAAAATGAACCCTTAGTGGAAGATCTTTATGTGCCATTTGAACCAGGGACTCCACTATTTCAGGATTATTGATAAACTCTTCCGACAATTTAATTGCATTTTCCAATACTCCGGGGCTCGTACTTTCCAAAGCTTGAATTATATCGGCTTCCTTCAGTTGATTAGTCCCTTCGAGCACCCATAAAGCATGGAGACTTCCTAAAGAGTCATCAGTATTTGCTATTTTCTTACGTAGAAGAGCTGTTGCGTTGGCACTCTTATTTTCAACAAGCAACCGCTGTGCATTAATTCTAAACCATTTATTATCAGAGGATAGATTTTCAATAAGTTGTTCAATATTGGTATTATCGAGCAACTTTTTACCCATAAAATCGGGCTTTTTTGCCCCTTTTGGTGAAATACGATAAATCCTTCCTTGATTTGTTCCCTTGTATAAATCACCTGAACTGATCACCTCTTCCGACATCCATTCGGGATGTTCAATAATCTTTCGATAATAATCCAATACATACAATGCACCATCGGGGCCAACATAAAAATTTACCGGCCTGAACAAGGGATCTTCAGAGGCAAGAAACTCCTCTTGCTGAAACATTCTTTGGGCCTTAAAAGGAACGCCGTTGGGAGATAATTTATCAACATGTACTAAATTATGTACAGGTTCTGCAACAAAACTTACCCCTTGGTAGGCTTGAGGAAAAGCTCCCCCATTGTAAATAGTAAGACCACAAGCTGAAGTAAAAACCCCAATGTCGGTAAGTAACTGGTGTTCAGCATTTTTAGTCACAGGAAATACCTCGGCATTGTTCCCATGCTCTGGTATATACGCCACTGGCATAAATACACCAAGATCGGGTTTCCTGTTTACATACTCATAAGGGAAGATCTCCTGATAAATATGCTGACTATTTGTGGCCATGAAAAGTCTTCCAAAATCATCAAAATCATGACCAAATTGAGTGCGGGAAGAAAGCACTTCCAACTGACCTTGGTCGGGCTTAAACCTGACACTTTTACCTAAAGCATTTTGAGGTAGGGAATTGGCATCAGGTTTATTTGGAAACCTTATATTTTTTCCCTGATCTTCAAAAATAGAGTCAAACATAACGGTGTGAACATCACCTTCGTGGGCAAGATAAACCCAATTATCCAATCCATATACCGGAGAATTCAAATTATGTTGAGGATTCGAACGGGCAAATCCTGTAAGAATAACTTCCTTAATATCAGCTTTTCCATCGCCATCTGTGTCTTCAAGGTAAAGTACGTCGGGTGCATCGGTAACCATAAACCCCTTTTTCCATCGCATAATAGAAGTAGGTAATATAAGTCCTTCAGCAAAAACCAGACTTTCATCGGGATAGCCATCTGAATTAGTATCTATGAGTTTCTTAATTACT
>JAOUKG010000795.1 GCA_029882725.1 Cyclobacteriaceae bacterium | reverse complement strand
TTTTTCGCATTTCGCCAAATTATCAGAAGATGAGATAATTCAGGTTGAAGAAATTGTAAATGAAAAAATCAGGGAAGATATTGAACTTGATGAAAAAAGAAATGTGCCCATTGATGAAGCTAAAACAATGGGGGCTACTGCCTTATTTGGTGAGAAATACGGTGATTTTGTAAGAGTAGTAACATTTGACCCGGATTTTTCAAGGGAATTGTGTGGAGGAACCCATGTTTCAAGGACTGGGAAAATTGGTTTTTTCAAGATTATTTCTGAGTCTTCAAGTGCCGCAGGGATAAGAAGGATAGAGGCAATTACAGCCATAGAGGTAGAAAAGATGGTAAGAGAACAGTCGAAGTTATTATCAGAACTGGGAACTTTACTAAAGTCCAATAACATCAAACAGTCTGTAGAGAGTGTGTTGAGCGAAAGGGCACAACTTGAAAAGGAGATTGAGTTACTGAAAGGAAAGGAAACAGAACTTGTAAAGTCAAGTCTTTTAAACAAAACACAAGAAAAGGGAGGAGTTAATTTTTTAATTGAAATGGTAGAACTACCCGATGCCAATGCATTGAAACAACTTTCCTATGAATTGAGAAATCAGATAGAAAATTTAGTGCTTGTTCTAGCCGCAAATATTAATGGAAAACCACAAATTGCTGTAATGGTAAGTGATTCGCTGACGGGTAACGAAGATAAAAATTATCATGCAGGAAACCTTGTTAAAGAATTGGCCCACCATATAAAAGGAGGCGGAGGGGGCCAACCTTTCTATGCGACAGCAGGAGGGAAAGATTTGGAAGGTCTTTTGCAAGTTGTAAAAAGTGCGAGAGAAAAATTTATTGTTTAAATTATATACAGGATATTCTTGTTTTAAAGAAAATTCAGGAACTGTTATTAAAGGAATTTAGTTGTTATGGTTATGAAATACAGATTATACATTTTGTTATTGGTTGGTTTTTCTATGATGTTGGGTTGTTCTGGAAACAAACAAAATCAAGAAGGTATAAGTGACCAGAAGGGGGTTTATCTAAAGGGTACGGTTGGGTTTCCTAGTAAGGATGGAATAATAACAATAGAGGAGATCAAGGGAACATATTCAATAAATCTAGACACTATTGAACTGAGTGAAAATTATACTTTCAATCATTTTTTACCCATAAGTATCGCAGGATTCTATAGGTTGAATTTTTATGGAAAGCAATTTGTAGTGTTGGTTGTCGATGATGAAGATATAAACATCAATGTTGATGGAAATTCCAGAAAGGGGTTTGTAGAAATTTCAGGTTCAAGTGATTATGAGCTTATTGAGAATATTCAGACAATAAAACAATCCATGCAACAATCGGAAGAGTTTCAAGAGCTTAATAAGAAGTTCAGTGAGGCTAATCTTAGTAAGAATATGGAGATGATGGATCAGTTGAGGGACGAATATAAGCAATTAGAGAAGAAAAATAGTGATCTTATCGCAGAAGTCTTTGAGAACTCCACGCCTTCAATAGTTTCCATCGAACTTTTAAAAGGAGAAGACTTATTGGATAAGGATAAATACTTTTCAACTTTTGAAATTGTTTCGGAAAAATTGGTTGAAGAATATGGAATGAGTCATCCGAGAGTTGCAGAATTTAGTGCGGCGGTAAAAGAAATGAAAAAACTCTCTATCGGACAAGTTGCGCCTAATTTGGAATTACCAAACCCGGACGGGGACCTTATCAGCTTGAGTTCATTTAAAGGGAAATATGTATTGGTTGATTTTTGGGCAAAATGGTGCAAGCCTTGCCGGTTGGAGAACCCCAATGTTGTAAGGGTTTACAATAAATATAACAAAGATGGTTTTGAAGTTTTAGGTGTTTCGTTGGACCGAAATAAGGAAGACTGGCTACAAGCCATTAAAGAAGATAATTTAACCTGGACACATATTTCAGATTTAAAATTCTGGCAATCAGAAGCAGCAAAAATCTACAATATCAAGGCAATTCCATTTGCATTGTTACTGGATAAAGACGGTAAAATTATTGCCAAAAATTTACGAGGTCAGGAATTGGATAAAAAACTTGAGGAAATATTCGGGCATTAAAAACACCCTGAATAGACTATTGAAGCTGCATTTAATATTTTTGTGAAAATATTGCAATCATTGTTTTGATCCCTTCTACATAATTACCTACTCTGATATTTTCATTTGGGCTGTGTTGATTATTGTCGCGGTTTACTGTAGGAACAGTAATGGCAGGGATATTTAAAGTATTT
>JAOUKG010000796.1 GCA_029882725.1 Cyclobacteriaceae bacterium | reverse complement strand
ACTTTTCCTGGGTTTCTTCAATGGGTACATCAGGTCGTTTTTTGAAATAAGTATAAAAATTGTTGGATACCCAGGCGGTTGATTTACTTTGGTCCCAGGAGACCATTGAAAATACCATATCATAGGGAATATGGGAATTGGAAGGCATGTTTTCCACAATTCCTGTCACTTCACAGGTTCTGTCGCCTGTGCCCAGATGAATTATTTTACCTAGTGGAGCTGAGTCGCCCGGCCCTTTCCAATTGAAATACTTAATTGCAGCATCTTCAGAAACCACGATTTTATTGACCCCGGTTAGTGCTGTTGAAGGATCGCCTTCAATTAATTTAAAATTGAAGAATTCGAAAAAATTACTGTCTGCAAGTAGTATGTTTTCTTCTGTAAAGGCTTTATCCTCATAGCTTATTAACACATTGTCCCACGAGTTTAACCGGATGGCACTTTCCACTTCAGGAAATTCCTCCTGAATGGTTTGAGCCATAGGAGCACATGCCACTACCGCATTAAATGTCTGTCCGGCCAAACTACCCGTTATCCCTACTCTATAGGTATTCTCATAATCAGCATGAAATTTATCATAACTTAACTCATGGCTTACATACAGAAAAATGAGCGTACTACAGGTGAGTCCCACGGTAAGCCCAAGAATATTAATGAAGCTATAGAATTTTTGTTTCAGGAGATTGCGCAATCCTGTGATGAAGTAACTTTTCAGCATTTTTATTTTAAGTTGGGTTGACGAATGTAAGACGTTCCCATAGAGCTATAGGTTGCATATCACCCTTTTTTTCAGTAAACCACTCCTTTTTACCCTCACCTTTTACCCATACTTTTTTTAATCCTCATTACAAATCCCATTATGGAGCGTGGAGTCCGGATCAAACACATTTAAACGTTTATTTGAGGGTTATTTAGGGTGGTTTTTTGTAAATTACACCGGGGAGGGGACAATACTATTTCCCTAAAAAATAATCTCCAAAACTCAAAATTTACGTGCGTATAACCCTGAAAATAAACGTTTATTTTTTTCTGGACAATAATGATTCTTCCTTTATTATTTAAAGTAGATTTTAGATAGAATCTAACCAAAGCCTACTGAAGAACGTACCGACTGGTGATGAAATATTCCATCTGCTTAGTTCACTTATTCCTTGGTAATCTACAAGCAATTCATCCCTACCCCTCATCCCTACCCCATGATAAAACCATGTGAATTTCAAAAGTATTCAAATCATCCACCACTTTTTTCACTCAAAGAATAGGAACCCTGTTTTACAGTATTACGTGCGTTTGCGCAGTAAATTAAATTTCTGAACTAAATTGTATTGAACTCATGTTTAATGAGAAATACCGATAATTCCATTAAACCGGCTGATAGACCTTTGGCTTTTATTCAGAGAACTCTTCATGCAATTCTGTATATATTTGTACCCACTTTTAATTTATTGAATATTCTCCATGCTTAACCCAAAAGCTAAACACCAAAATTTCAACACATTGAATTTGTGGTTGTTTCTTATTGTTTTGATCTGTTTGCAGTTCACTGCTTTTTCACAAGATATAGCAGACATAATAGAAGTAACACGAATTGACAGTGAGGTAAGTTTTGATGGTGTCCCTGATGAGCATTTTTGGCAAGAACTCGAATACCCAAATTATATGCAACAACCTGTGTTTATGGGAAATCCTTCCGGAAATGCCAGGTTTTTTATTGGATATGATGAGGGATATATATGGGTTGCGGCCACTATGCATTATGCCGACAGTGTTCCGGTTCGTTCTGTTTCGCGTAAGCGCGACAGTCTGGATCCCTCCAACGACTATTTTATGCTAACCTTGGATACCTATAATGACAATGAAAATTCTATGTCATTCTGGACCAATCCTTCCGGCATTCGTCTGGATTTAAGTGGTTTTAATGATGCAGAGGGACAATTTCCGTTCAACCCGAGTTGGAATACATTTTGGGATGTTAAAACTCAGGTCGATGGTCAGGTATGGAATATGGAAATGCGTGTGCCCTGGCCAAGTTTGAGGTATAATGATACGGACGGTGATGTAGTAATGGGGCTGTCCCTGTCTTGGTGGTTATCGTCCATTCAACAAACCATGATGTACCCTGCTATACCTAAAAACTGGGGGGAATGGAGTTCTTTTAAGCCTTCAAAAATACAAAAAGTAAAATTTAAAGGAATAGCCTCTAAAAAGCCGGTTTATTTGGCTCCTTATGTCATTTCTGGAATT
>JAOUKG010000794.1 GCA_029882725.1 Cyclobacteriaceae bacterium | reverse complement strand
ACCACCAATAAGATCTGCCCTGGTAATTTCCTTTAAGGATTCAATTTCATTCTGAAGTTCTTCTGCCCAATCTTTCAATTGGTCCAGATCATACTCCCCGGAAATATTTATGTTCATTATAGGGATTTCAGAAAAGTCTATTTCAAGTACCGTAGGCTCGGCAGGTAAATCACCGGGTAGGTTTGGTCGTGCCTTATCTACAGCATCTTTTATTCTCGATTTCGCTTCTGAAGGCTCAATATCTGTGTTAAATTCTATAATTACATTGGAAAAATCCTGAAGAGAATTGCTGGTAATCTTCCTCACCCCGTTAACAGAGGCTATTTCCTTTTCAATTGGGCGAGTAACAAGACTCTCCATATCAATTGGAGATGTACCGGGGTAAGGCGTACTTACGTAAATGGTAGGGATTACAATTTCAGGGAAATTTTCCTTTGGTAAACTATTGTAAGTAGTATAGCCAAAAAGACAAATTAGTACTGTAATGATGATTACAGAAGTTTTATTGTTAATTGCCCAGTTTGTGGGTTTAAACGTTTTTTGGATTTCTTCCATGGGTAAATTAATTGATCAAATTGTTTAAAAACTAATCATTTGGCCATCGGAAAGATCCTGAAATCCAAAGGTCACAATTTTTTCATTTGCCGATAGACCTTCCTTTATCAAAGCCATACCATTGTAATTTATTTCCGTTACAACAGACCTCTTTTTGGCAACCTGAACTCCATTTTCATCGGAAGCTACATAAACATATTTGCCCTGATCTGAACTTTGGATCACATTTAATGGAACCACAATTCCAGCCTCTTCAGTGAAATCCTGAACCTTAACTACCACAATCATATTTGGTTTAATAGGAATATTTGGATTTTTAAGTCTGATAACTACATTGAATGTCCTGTTAATGGGGTCTATCACATTTCCTACAAACGAAATTTCTGAATCAATTTCTTCTTTCAAATCAGGAAAATACAACTTTACACTTGTTCCGTTTTTTATAGCCATTGAGTAATTCTCAGCCACTGTAGCTTTTATTTCGAATTCACTAAGGTTCACAACTTGTACAAGAGGCATGCCGGGTGCTGCCAATTCTCCCTGTTTAATGTTTACATTTTCTACAATACCACTGATTGGGGAAGTGACCTTAGTCATTGATAATTGTTCCCTTAAAGTAGAAAGCCTGCCCTCGAGTGATTCTTTGTTATTTTTTGCTTGTAAATACTGAACCTCCGAGCCAATTTTTTGCTCCCAAAGTGACTTTTGTTTTTCAAACAACTCCGTTGCAAAAGCCAAAGAAGTCCTTACTTCAGCCATGGAGTTTAAAATAATGTTATCATCCAACCTCACAAGCAACTGCCCCTTTTTAACCGCATCTCCTTCCTTTACATAAACAACCTCAACGGTTCCACCTGTTTTTGCTGTAAGCAATATATTTTTGTCGGTATCAGCTACCCCTTGTACTTCAATAAAATGTGAAAAACTTTCGGTTTGAACTTCCCTGACCTCTACAAACTTTGTTTTGCCCTTATTCTTACTCACAGTATCCTGAGATTGAAGTTTCTCAATCTTTTCGTCCAACTCTGCCCTATTAGCCAAAAGTGTATCAAGAGATTCCTGAGGCTTTTCGCCACAAGCTTGCATCATTGCAAAGATTGCAACTACCATTATTCCATTTATTATTTTCATTGTTGTTTGTGATTTCATAATTAATAAATCAATCAAGGCCCTGAGTATTGATAAGTGTTCCTGTTGCCTTGTCAAAATCAATTTTGGCTATTAAAGTATTATATAAGGCATTGAAATAATTTGATTGCGCTTCTGTCAAAGCCGATTCTGCATTGATCACATCCATAGATGTAGAGGTACCTGCTTTGTATTTTTTCGAAGTTACTTCCAGGATTTCCCTGGCCATTTCCATATTGTCTTTTTGATTTTGCAGTGAGGAATAACTATTATTTAACATGATACTTACCCTTTCCAATTCGAGATCAATACCCCGTTCCAGATTTTCCAGGTTTCGACTATTTTCCAATACATCAAACTGTGTTTGTTGTATCCTGTAATTTCTTTGTAAACCATCGAATAGATTTACATTCATAGTTAGCCCTATCAGCGCAATAGGGTACCATTTATCAGTGTTTGATTGAAAGAAATTAAATTCATTTCTCTGTGCTTGTGAACTCAAACTTCCATAAAAAGCCAAATTTGGAAGATATCCATATTTGTGCCTTTTCAAATTTAATTTTGAA
>JAOUKG010000792.1 GCA_029882725.1 Cyclobacteriaceae bacterium | reverse complement strand
TCCACAAGGAAATTTCAGAAAATCATCCATAATCGACAAATAATTACATTTCCGAAGTGGAGAGGGTACAATTCATCTTTCAAGTTGCAATGAATGAAGTTGGGTGAGGTTGGGGCGAAATAGCAAATTAAGATACCTGATTTTCGAAGGTACGAGCCCCTCTTCCATTTGTAACGCAGTGGAAAATGGAGAGGGGCAGTTCCGGGCTTTCTCAATTGAAATATCTAAACAAAAATAAAAGCCGGAACGGGGTGAGGTTGGTGAGGAAAAACTAAGTGCTTGCCCCCAACCTCTTTGTCCCTTCGGGAATTCACCGGTAGAACCTTGTATTAGGACAATTACTCCCGGAAAATACTCTCTTGGGAGATGGCCGACAGGGTAAGTGGAGAAATCAGAATGCAAACATTAAAGGAGGCATGGGAAATAGCTAAGCCGAAAAAGGAAGTGGAACTTGTCGTTGACGGCGGCCCGGAAAATAATAATTATGTGGTGGAAAATTTCATCAACTCTGCCGAGGTCGATATTACCAAAAGTGTGGCGCTGAAAGACATTGTTTTTTCCAACAGCATGGTGGAGGCTACAAACAAACTTCTCAAATATCGTTACCTGTTTCCCAAAGACGTACAGGACGGAGAGCAATTGAGAAATGTACTTGAAAAATCAATCGATGACTTTAATAATATTAGGCCACATGGAAAACTTGGTGGATTAACACCCAGTGAGGCATATCAAGGCCAAAATGTGCCTATCTCCTTCGACACAGAGGCTTTGAGACAAAGAGTAAACGAAAATAAAGACAATAATGGATGTTCCAAGTGTGAGACCAAATAAAAGACAAAACAAACACCATTGAATCCCCAATAGAAACAAACAATAAACTGACACCACGCCACTTCCTATATAAAAAGTGCCAATACAGGAAGTATTGGCATCTTGTCCCTAACAAGGGACACTTTTTTATAGAATTAGCGTGGGATTAGCTGTGGTAGTTAATTTATTGTGATGAAATATTTCTGAGAGTTTTTTGAATGTGGAATGTAAATAAGTTCATACTCCTCTTTTAGGTACTTGTCGAAATCAATTATTATAGGTTCTGGCATATAAAACCCTTTTTCAAATACCACTTCACCATCATTAATAAGTTTAACAATTGTTATTGTACCACTATTCTGAACTTTAATTTTCATATCCGAACTACATCCACTCCTCTTGAGGAAAATTGAATCTAAATCAGATAAGTACCCATCACCAATAATATTTGAAACAAAGGAGATAAACAGGCTTTTTTTAAATAATTTCCCATCTCTATCTTTTAAAATAATTGTAACAGTTGTCTCAGGTTTATCGATAAACCCCTTTTTCTCAAATTCAATAGTAGCATACTCTTTTTTGGTCAGGTTTAGGTTACTGATTGTAGTATCAAGCTCTAGGAATGATGTATCATACATAATTTTCTTAATCTGCAAATCATTTGACTTTGAATGAATTTGAAACTCGAAAGAGTTTTGTCCTTTACAATCATAAATAATTGCCAATTCATTTGGGATAGGTATATCCTTATGAAATAATAGTATTTCCTGAGAAACTGCTGTACAACTAAACAGCAGTATTGTTACTAGAAGGTTAATCATTAACCGAGCCATATTCCTTACGTTGAGGTATTTTCCTGAAAATTCTTAACCTGTTTTTTTCTTTTCGTATAGTATTCGTTTCTTCAACAGCTCTATCCTCTTCAACTTGCCTTGTACTTCCCATTGTTCCATTTTCAGCATTTGCGGCATGTGAAAATTCGTGGTCTATGGTTGTCCCTGTGGTTTTATCAGGCCTCTCACTAGTACCTTTAGAGTCATTAAAATCAATATAAATAGTAGAACCAGTTCCAGTTCCATCACTATGTTTAGTTGGTCGTTCACTCCTCCATTTATCCTGTGCATCACCATTCTTTTTCATTTCCTCATCTGAAAAGTCAACGTATTTTGGTGATGGTCTTTTGTCACTCCATTCACCAATATCATTAGGAACAGTGACATTACCATTATCTTTATTGTTTTTGATAATATGTATATTTCCATCCCGTTTCATAATTTTTTTAATATTGCTTCTTGCTGTTTTTGACGTAGCAAAGCTAACAGCCAAATTTCCAATAACTCGTAACCTAAATCCAAGTCCAGAACCCTTTTCGAATTCAATCCTCATTCCATCAGGGTCTATAAAGATAATCGGATTATTAGCCACATAATTATACGGGCTC
>JAOUKG010000793.1 GCA_029882725.1 Cyclobacteriaceae bacterium | reverse complement strand
TGTAGAAACCCCAATCAATCAGGTAGCCAGTATTACTACCCCGGATGCAAGAACATTATTTATTAAACCTTGGGAAAAGGGAATTATGCATGCTATTGAAAAGGCAATTATTAATTCCGACCTTGGATTTAATCCTCAAAACGATGGTGAACAGGTTATCATCAATATACCAATGCTTACTGAAGAGCGAAGAATTGCTCTTGTAAAACAGGCAAAACATGAAGGGGAAAATGGCAGGATTAGCTTACGATCCATTCGTAAGGAGATTAATGATTCCCTTAAGAAATTACAAAAAGATGGTGTACCTGAAGATGATGTTAAAAGAGCCGAGGACTTGGTTCAAAAACTCACTGACGAACACAATAAAATGATAGACGACCTTCTTGCCAAAAAAGAAGAGGATATTATGAAGGTCTAAAACCCCTATTAGAACTCTATTTCCGGAGCCAGGCCAATCCTTATTCCAACAGAATTAAACTTTTGATCAATAAAGGATGCTACTCCTTCAAATTTTAGAAATTTAAAAACATAGTTGAGGCCATATCCTAATTCCAAATAGGATGAAACTTCCGGTGTGTGGAGAAAATTAAAAAAAGTATAGTCGCGAATACCTCTTCTGGCAAAAGTTGGAATTGCAGCAATGAGTATATTTCTCTTGAATTGTACATTGGTCATTATATATATTGCGTATTTATTCTGACTGTAATTGTAATATTGTAATTGTCTAAAATCAGTTCCTTTACTAAATACCGTTTGATTTCCTGAAAAATGTATAAAATCAGGAAAATAGAGTTGGTTTTTGTATATAAAGGATTCATAGGCAGCAAAAACAGTCAATTCAGCAAATACTCCGGGATCAACAGTATAACTGAAAGAACTTTTAAGTTTCATGTAATCAGTTGTTCCTCCAAATATATCTGGTATTGCCCAGTGTGTCTTTAACCTGACCACCGGAGAAGTCCTTCTTATGGGATATTTTCGTCCATTGATCATCCTATATTTCAGCCAGGGCCTTAATTCCAACTCCATGGAAGCTGAAGTATGATTATGTTTTGGAAAGGATGTATCAATCAAACTCGTGTTTAATGGGTTATTTGAAGTATATTCTAAATCCGGCCAATTAATTATAGTGTAATTCGTTTGATTTTCAAGTGGCAACCGACTTTCCCAACCGAAACTTCCGGCAATTGTTACTTTTCCTGAAAACCTATTCCGGATGGATGTTTTCAATTCACTGGTTTGATAAATTTTAATAAGGTTATTCTCCAAAACCAGCGTGTAAAAACTATTCAGGATATGGGGTATTGGCTCCTCTCTATTCAGTTGAACTGTTCTCTGGCCTCCCTGGATTAACCAATTAAAACTTGAAGATTTATCTCTGAATTCATACTCAACATTCGCATAAGATAGAAGTTTATTCCTCGCCAGAGAATATTTCAGATACAAATTACTTCTTAAAAAATAGGCCTTTCTATCCCCATTGGGAGTATCATAATTAATTAATTTTCTGTATATATGGCCCACCTGAAAATCCGAAAACAAGCCTTCTACTGTATTAAACCCGGTTTCCCTGAGCAAGCCTCTTAATATAACCCGATTATTTTTATCTATTCTGTAGTATTTCCCTATCAAAAAGTCGGAGGGGGAAATTTTCATTTTATTAACACTGTCTTTTTCAAGATTTCCTGCAAGACTATCCACTTGATAATAGCCTTTATGTTCTAAGGCCGTTAAGGGTACTGACCGAACCTTTTCCCAGTACTCTTTTGGCCTTTTGTAAGCAAGTGAATCTATTCTGTATGCGTATGAAAGTAACACATCATTTTCTTTCTGTTGCTTCAATTCTTCCTTTTCATATTCTTTCAACTGACGTTTAAAATCTTCTGCTGTTAGTTCTTTTTTAGTGTTTTTAGCAACTTTCGTATCCTCAGGCACCGTTTTCACCTTAAAATTTAATTCTTCTACCTCCTTGGCCCTAACTTCATCTTTTTTTGCATCTACCAAAGTAATCTCTGTATTCAACTCCTTATTTATTACAACTACACTATAATTTATAGAAGCGAGGTAATCGTAATAAAACTTTACACCCCATATGTTTCCGGTAATATGAAATTTATTACTAACAGGTAGCCATGTTACTCCCGAAAAAGGCGCATACATTTGTTTGATACCTATGCCAATCCCCAATTTCGAACTTTTAAGATTTATACTATGCAATGCCCACTGGTCTTCCACCAAGGAAATTTCTCCT
>JAOUKG010000791.1 GCA_029882725.1 Cyclobacteriaceae bacterium | reverse complement strand
TTGGGATTGGATTGTCTTTAGTAAAGGAATTGTGCAATCTTTCTCATGGGGAAATAGTAGTGAAGAGTACCCCAAATGAATTGACAAGTTTTAAAGCAATACTGCCTGTTGGTAAACATCATTTTAAAAACAATGAACTTGATAAGGAAAGTAAGTATGAAATTTCAGGGTTCATCCCGAAAACTAATGCTGATAGATTAATCAGTTCCTTAAATGAAAATAATTTAGAAGAATTGCCGGTTATTTTAGTTGTTGAAGATCATGTGGAAATACGTGAGTTTTTGGTTGGAATTTTATCGAAAGAATATAATGTTTTGAATGCAGATAATGGAAAAACGGGTGTTGAATTGGCCTTTGAACATATACCTGATTTAATTATTTCAGATGTGATTATGCCTGCCATGGATGGATTTGATCTATGTAAAACAATAAAATCAGATGAAAGAACCAGTCATGTGCCGGTAATTCTACTCACTGCCAGAGAGGGAGATGAAAATAAACTTATTGGTTTAGAGAATGGAGCTGATGACTATCTTATAAAACCTTTCAGTATTGCCCTACTTAAAGCCAGAGTGAAAAATTTAATTGAGCTTCGTAAAAAACTAATATTTTCATTCAATAAAAACCCCGACTTAAATGGAAAGAAAGAAGAATATCTCAATACTATGGATCAAACATTTATGAAAAAAATTGAGGAAATTTTACGAAGAAATATTAAAAACCCCGATTTTACTGTAGAGTTGTTTAGTAATGAAGCTAATTTAAGTAGAATGCAGTTTCACAGAAAAGTAAAGGCCATTACAGGGCATTCAGCCAATGCTATAATACGGACAGAAAGGTTGAAATTAGCTTGTAAATTATTGAGTGAATCTAAAGATGGGAATATTGCCGACGTTGCATATGAATCAGGTTTTAGTGACGCTTCCTATTTTGCGAAGTGTTTCAAAGAAACCTATAACTGTACACCAAAGGAATACGCCAAGAGCCAAGCTAATTCAAATTAAGAGTGGATGCTTTTTTGTATAACAGTTGCCAGTAGTTATTCAAAATTAATTAAACTGCCCTTTCGCCGAAGCCCTACTTTCTGTTAATCTCGACAAATCCCTGCTTCCAAAAATTTTGCCCTCCCTCGCACATAGATCATGTGCATCTGGCCTAACTAAACGGCATTAAATCTGGGTTAGCACTAAAATACACATAAAATATCTACCTTATTCGGAGCTCAGGTACCAAATACAAATATTATAAATGTTACAAATGTTTTAATTTTTGTTACAAATGTCATAGTGGTAAAAATTCACTTCAACTAGGTTTGTAAGGCTATAAAATTTTATGAAGCTGTTTGTTTGTTTATTTATTAAAATCAGTTTCATAAATGTTTACGTGAGTTAAGTGTGATGTTATATAATTAAGAAAAATAATATTAAGTATATATCAATAAATCAAACTGAATGAATAGTGTATCCCATGTTGGCAAGAAATCCGCATTTTTTACAATATTTTTTATAATTCAAATTTTGTTTTGGTCGTCTTGCATAGATGAATCTATTATTAAAACAAAGTATCCTGGAGATCATGTTATTGATCAAATAATGCCAGATTCAGGTTTAGTAGGAACATTGGTTTTAATCAATGGACAAAATTTCCCGGCTTTCGATCCTCAAAATCCTACAGACTCTATTTATATAAATGGAACTCTGGCAGAACCTGTGGATGGAAGTACTACACATCGATTGGTAAGGGTGGCAAAAGGATCTACAAGTGGTCCTTTAACTATGGTTCAAAATGGTGTGATTTCTGCGTCTAATGATTTTAAAGTGCTCATCCCAGAAGTAACAACTTTTGCAGGTACAGGGGTGGCTGGATTACTTGATGGACCTCCTTTTTCTGCAGAATTCAATGGCCCTTTTGATTTGGGGTGGAATTTTAATGGGGATCTGATTATTGTAGATGCTTTCAATCACAGCCTTAGGTATGTTGATCCCAAACTCCTAATACTAACCTATGCAGGAACAGGCTCGGCTGGGTTTGTGAACAATAAAACCCTGTTGTCGTCGAGTTTTAATAGCCCAATTAGTGTTGATTCAGATAAAGATCTGGGGCGATTATATATTGCTGATCAAAATAATCACGCTATTAGAGTAATTGATAATGGGAACTTCGTTTCTACTTTTGCGGGCAGTGGAACGGCGGGTTACGCTGATGGGCAAGGTCAACAGGCCAGTTTTAATTCACCATTTGATTTGGTAGTTG
>JAOUKG010000059.1 GCA_029882725.1 Cyclobacteriaceae bacterium | reverse complement strand
CCTGAAATCCCTGAATGGTTCCACATTGGCCTTTAGACTTATATCCTCACTTCTTACCTGAAGATAGGGCGTTGTAAGTGAGTTACTGGTAACTAACCAATTATTTTGTTGTGCTTTAAACCTAAAATCAGAATCTTGTCTTCCAAAAATAAAGGGTAGCCCAGGAGTTGTAAAAGTGCTGTCCAGCCCAAAATAGGTAGGAGAGGGAATAAACCCCGGCAAAGCCGTTCCTTCGCGGAGACTGTAAGTACCATTTATGCTTTTTAAAGACATCATTAGCCGTAATAAATTTTTTACGGTCTTTAATTCTGGTTTTTTATTGAAAGAAGAATCTTGTTGTTGTTGTTGTACTTGTGCTCCTGCTCTTACTGGTCGTGGAGGTGTGTTTATTTCTTTTAAATACTCTATTTTATTATAGAATTTGACCAAATCAATTTTCCCGTTCAGGCTATTATCGCGTGAATTTTGAATAATATTCCCAAAACGTAATGAGTCAGGCTGGTTAACAGGACCCGATTTCCATGAATAAGAGGTTCCGTATTTATAGTCTGCTGAAATCCAATTTGTTAGCGGAATTTTATCAAGAGGCAATCTGTAGGTCACATCCATTGATTGATCAAAATTTTTCATCCTGCCAAGATTTCTAATATTTACTATTATACTATCTCTTTTCATTTCGTTATCAATATCGCCTTCAGGTTCATCTATAATAGCATTTGCCCGGGCTCTGTAAGTAATGTTCAAGGCCCGTGTTATATCCCATCGTAGATCATAATTTCTATTTAAAGTAAAGTACTTTTCATAGTTGGCTGAACTTCCCTGATTAAGCAAGTCGTCCCTGAAGTATGTTCTGGTAAATCTCCGGTCTAAATCTCCCCGAATAGAAATGTTGGATGGTTTGAAGTTGATATTGAAATCGCGAATCAATTGTAGATAAGGAGACTTAAATGCAGCTGCTTCTTTGAAAGGTTCCCAGGGTACAGATTTTGGTGAAAAGGTGTAGGCTACAGAACCCCGGTAGGATCTTCTCAGATAACTTTCAGTTTTATAGTCACTTTGATTCATTTCACTAAATGCATAGGTAAATGAGAGATTTGAAATGTCATAAAAACGAGGTGTTCGCTCTTGATTCATTCTCATTTTTCTCACATTACTAAAATTGAGACTTTTTCGTTCAGAAAGATCCTCTACCAATGCTCTGTATTCAGATTTCTCTTTTTGTGTATCAAAATTTAAAAGTGAGGCCTCCAGGGTAATATCTGGATCCAGTGGATCAAAACGGGGTTTTATATGTGTTTTCTCATAACTAACAAACATGGGTAGTTGAATTCCTGCTTTTTCCGGAAAAAATTTATCGAGGGAGATATTGGCGGAAATATCATAATTTGTAGTTTCTTCTCTTGTTCTTTCAGCTATTCTGGATTGGATACCACCAAAGCCGTAGGTAGTATGTCTTGCTGAAGCCGAGACATTAGCAAAATCGGCCAGTTTTAAATTTAAGGATGCATTGGCTGCCCATCCCGGAGTAGTATCAAAATCGGTAACACGTAATTCATTGACCCATACACAAACTGAAATAGGTAGTTTGTCGGCACTGGCCGGATTTCGAACACCAATCATGATAGTTCTTACATCACTTAGTTTTGGTCTTCCCAATACTCGTAATCTATGTTTATTGACTATTCTGGGGCCGGATACCGGGAATAACTGTGTAATTGGTGCCCCTATATTGTTTCTTGATGATTTTAAGGCCAAAAGCTCATTAAGATCCAAATCTATTTCATTTTCAGCAGGCCATATATCGGTTGCGAGTGTTGAACCGGGCGAAGTTATTTTTAAAGGAACCTCAATTTCATAGTAATTTTGGTTAAAATCAGTACCCAGTCTAACGAAAGCTGTTAATTCATCGTCATTAACATCACTGTCGGCATGAATAAACATTTTAATCCTTCCATAATTAATCATGTCCAGATTCACATTTTTGAAAACGGCGCGAGCGTCTGTATCTTCAAGATTGTTTATGCAAATTTGAAGTGATTGCTCGTTGAGTTGCCTTTCAATGGCAGCAGTATTATCACGATCTCTTTTGAAATCAGGGGGAAGGACGTAGGGTGATTTGTTGTTGCTCCCTTCTCCATTTTCTTCCACACCAATAACTGAAACAGTGAAATTGTCGAGATCGGGTTCCAAAGGTTGCCCAAAACGAGGTTCTTCCAAATTGTCTTTATACCGACGCCATTTACTCCCAACCAACCTGAAATTAGCCATTCTCAATACAACTGGTTGGGAGAAATTGGTAGTAATCATCCGCATATAGCGTATGTTCTTGAATCCGTTAATATTTCCAAATTTATCATCGAAATTACGAATGGGGATTCTGAACAGATACCATGTTACTTCATCACCAGAACTTTCGTGTTGATAGCTTACTTCATCAACAATAAATTTATTGTTGACATTCATGGTGTTGGGGCGAAGCGGAATACGGTATTCATAGTATTCTTCCAGTTCACTCATTGTATTATCCAGGTTCAAATCCTCATTATCCGGAAGGTTTGTTCCTGAGGCTGTGTAGTCCAGGTTTGTGTTGAAAATGGGGGAGTTATTTTCTGTACCATTGAAGTTCTTGTACCTTTCCAGTATTTCAGCCTGATTTTTATCCATTGTATTTCCCAAGAAATATTGGAAATCATCGGCAGCAGGGTCTGAAATAATTTTATCTCTGGCTTGTGCCGGAATTGCACTTAAAAAAGCTGCGAATTTTTCAGATTCCTTTTCATTATCGAGTCCATCTAAGCCTACATCTTGATTTTCCCTTGCGCCACTTTCATTTGCAAAGGCATTGGTAATAAATTGTTTGGTAGTAACACTTCCCCAGGGACTACTGCTGTCAACATCTGTAATTGAACCGTCTATGGGTAGTCCATTTTCAAATCCATGCTTACCATCACGGATGATATCCTCAGAGATGCTTCCAAGGTTAAGAAATAACTCTCCTCCTGTCGTATTGTTTTGAGGCGGGTTTACTCCATCGTCTATTTTTCCGTTTTCTGTAGTAATAAAGGGATCAAGAAGCCAGAATTCAACATATTCTATATTGGATTTGTCAAAATCGACTTCACTTCTAATGGCGGATGTTATTGCACCCCAGTTTTCAGTAGGATTTTTTAAAGTACCATTTATATTGAGGTCGGTATTGAAATTATAGGGGCCTCTTTCCGATGGATAAAAGGCTAAATCGAAAATAGGTTCATTCGTATTTATTACATTAAGATCCCTGTTTCTAAATATTTCCTGGGGATTTACGGGTCTTACATAATGGTTCTTTAAGTCATCGGAGGTGATATTTTCAGGTTTGGAGGGGCCACCATTCCGATAAAATATATTATCAACCTGATACCAAGCCAATTTCGCCCTTTTATACCCTGCGGTTATATCATTTCTTGCTCCACTACTTGGATCAAACCGGTAATCATTGGTTTGTGGAATAGATCCCAATTTCCAGTTTATATGATTTTGCATTGAAATTGGGGTGGCCGCATTTTCAAAATCATCTATATAGCTGGTGCCCTCACCGTCAACAATATTGGAGGTACCAGGTAGAAGTTGTGCGAATTCAGCACTAAAATTCACATTAGAGACCTCTTTTGTTTGAATAAGAGGTATAAAATCAACGGCTTTAGTGATAAACCTGGAGTCTTTCCTCAAGTTTACATCAAAACCGTATTTTGTATTTCTCGCAGGTTCAGATCCTATACTTATTCTTGAAATCAGTGGCCTTTCATTCATATATAAAAGGGTTGCTCCCAAATTAACATCCTTTCCTAAACTATAATCAAACCTACTTCCTAACAGCGTTCGGGTTTGAAAATTGAAAATATCATCTTTCTCATAGCTTATGGTTATTTTTTTGCCGGAATTTAGAACTCCTGAGTTTATAATATTAACCTTTCCGAAAGTATAATCTACTTGATAATCCACACCTTCCCGTAAGGAGGATCCCCCCGCATATACTTTTACAGAACCCTTAGCAATATTAAAACCCGGTATCTGAATTTCTGTTGCAGAACCTGATTGCATTCTACCAATAATGAAGAATTTATTTTTGTTTGCTTCTAACTCAGCATCGGCTTTTGTGGTATTATAAAGGGTATCGTAAACATACTTTTCAATTAGATACTCTTCCTTTGGATCACCGCTAAATACATTTCTTAGTGGGGTGTTAAAAGGTTGAAGATAGGGGAAAATGATCAGCCCATTTTGGGTATCCACAGTTATTCCATCTACAAAGTCGAAGTTTCCATCTCTTTGCGGATCGTTATTTTGGTTTAAACGATCTAAACCAAAGATATCAATTAGTTGCTTGGTTCTTGCAACTACACCTTCCTGAAGTTGGGGGTTGTCTATTCCGGTTCGATCATCCCTGTATATGATTCTTAGTTGAAAACCTTCCCTTTCAATATTGGTAGATGAAAGGGCATATACGTTTTTCATCATTAGATCCCAACTTGGAATACGGTTGCCAAATGCATCCCGGATGTTGATCTTTCTGGGACGAAGTAATTTAAGGAAAATGGCTTCATCTTCTGGTCTGGCACTATAATCCTCTGAAAGTTCTCCTACTTTATAGTTTCTTCCATTATATGTGTATTCAAAGGCTACAGCGATGGCCTCATCATTTTGTAGTCGTCTGTAAAGGCTAATATATCCTAATTCATGATTAATTGTATATTCATTTGGAGATAACTTTCTGGCACTATTAATTTTTTCAAAATCAGTACCATTAATAAATCCCATGGCTTCAAGAGAGGTATTGATGTTGTCTACATTCCGACCGGCGGAAGTTAGGGCTTGTATAGCAGCAAACAGGTCGTTTGCACCATTATAATTCGGGGTTTTGGGGTTTCCTAAAGAACTTATTACGTTTGGATTACCAATGTTTGGGGCATAAACATTGTATGCTTCAGCCATATCCATCAATCCTACTATATTTCTTTGCGTTTCAGTATCATTATTTCGATTTACCACATAAATCTCTACCCTGGTAATATTGACGCCTGATGTAATTTGTGGAAGGGTACCCACCCACGATTGATAATTATTTTTAAAGAAATGTCCAAGGAAAAAATGCCTGTTTTCGTCATAATCTGAACCTGAAATATCAAATAATCTACCCTGTCCGTCTCCTCCTTCAATTTCAATTATTTCCGTTTTACCTCGTTGAGTTGAGGCTACTGAAGTGACAAAAAGTCTTCCAAATTGCATTTGAGTTTTAATTCCAAAAAGATTTTGGGCTCCGTTAATAAGACTATTATTGAGAGGGAGACTTACATTACCAAGTTCTAGCTTTTTAAGAATATCTTCCTTAAACCCTGTGTATTCCATTTTCAGGTTGTTCTGGAAGTCGAAAGAGTTGTTATTATCGAAGTTGGCTGTAACGGCCATTTTTTCTCCAATTTTTCCAATTACATTCATGCTGATCTGTTGATCAAACTCAAACCCACCATTACGTTGTTGGCGAATTGGAATTTGGGAGTTTTCTATTCTTTGCCACCTTCCTCCAAAATCAAGAGTTACAAAACCCGTTGGGATAATTTCTACTGTAGATCCACCAAAAATACGATCCAAAACAGGACTGATATAAATAGGTGGAATAATATTTCTCCCACTTACAGCACTTTCCCCATCCAATCCTGTACTTCTGTTTTTCCAATAATTTTTTAGAATTTCCCTCTCCTGGTATCTCTTAAATTCTTCAAATGTCATTGAAGAGGCAGGGCGATAATTCAGATCACCTATTTTTTCATAAATAGTGTAATTCATTCCTGTATCAATATCTACATCCAGAGTCAGGGAATTAGGATTTGTTAGTAGGAGGGGAGATTTACTAAGTGTGTTGCTAAAGGGGTCACCGAAACGATCTTTAGGTTGAAAAGTTGGTAATATTGAAGGAACGTAAATTTGAGGAATTGAGTCTTTTTTTACCGTATCTGTTTGGAAAGTCACTAAATCTGAGGCCAAAACACTTCCAGTACCCATTATAAATGAACTTATAATGAGAATAATGCAAGAAATGCTACTATGATATCGTAATAACCTCAATGGATATTAAGCATTTTTTAAAACTTTTTTAATCAGCTCTTCCACAGTAATATCTTGATCTGAATTTTTAAGTATCATATTGATTTGCTTTTCAGCTACTAACCTTGAAATGCCAAGGGTAGATAAAGCAGATAACGCTTCAGATTTTATTGTATTGTGTGTATTACCTACTGAATCGGTAATTTCAATATCATCAATTTTAGCTATTTTATCTTTTAATTCAAGAATTATTCTTTGAGCCGTTTTTATACCTACTCCCTTAACACTTTTAATCGTTGTAACATTTTCTTCAAGAATAGCCTGTTTTAGTTCTGAAGCCGATAGTGACGACTGAATCATAAGGCCAGTTGACGGACCTACCCCACTAATTGAAATCAGATGCAAAAACATTATTTTTTCACTATTATTACTGAATCCAAAAAGGGTATGTGAATCTTCCTTGACATGAAGATAGGTTGATAAAGTAATATCTTCGCGATTTTTAATTTCACTAAATGTATTCAGTGAAATATTTACTTTATAACCTACCCCTCCAACATCAATTACCACATGAGTAGGTTCCTTTATATGAAGTTTGCCACGCAGAAAATCAATCATTTTTTTTTCTCAACTGTTCATGAAGTTGTGCATCAACAACAGCGAGAGCTGTCATATTAATTATATCCCGTACCGTACTTGCTAGTTGTAAAATATGTACGGGTTTATCCATCCCCAGTAAAATGGGTCCCAAAGAATCGGCGCCTCCTATTGAAGTGAGTAGCTTATAGGCTATATTCCCTGAGGCAAGGTCTGGGAAAATAAGTGTATTGGCACCCTCTTTTGCCAAGGCACTAAACGGATAGTTTTCCTGTTGGATTTCAGGGTTTAGTGCAACATTGGCTTGAATGTCGCCATCGATGATAATCTTAGGATAATTCTTTTTGATTATTTCCACTGTTTTTGCCGCTTTTTCAGGAATAGCCCCTTTACTTGATCCGAAATTTGAATAGGATAATACCGCAACACGTGGTTCATGATCCAGATACCTCACCGCTTTAGCCGTCATTCGTACAATTTCAACCATTTCTTCGGCGGTAGGGTTAAGGTTTACAGTGGTATCAGCAAAGAAAAATGTTCCTTTTTTGTTGGTAATTATATACATCCCAGCCACTTTTTTAACATTTGGGGCTGTTCCAATTACTTGCAGAGCAGGTTTTATGGTTTTGGGGTAATCTTTTGTTAAACCCGATATAAAGGCATCGGCCTCACCCATTTCGACCATCATTGAACCAAAGTAGTTACGATCCTGCATACGCTTTTTCGCTTCGTACAGAGTCATACCCTTTCTTTTTCTCTTTTCATAAAGGTATTGTGCGTATTTTTCTATTTTTTCTTCTTCCTCGTAGGGGTCAATAATTACGCAATTGCCTAAATCGAGATGATATTCCTTAACATGAGCGTTAATGATTTCCTTTTTTCCTAAAAGGATGGGTTTTCCAATGCCATCTTCGTATATAGTTTGGGCGGCCATCAGGATTTTAGGATTCGTAGCTTCTGCAAACACTACTCTTTTTGGATCTTTTTTAGCTCTGCTAATTATATGGGACATCATTTTCTGGTCGATACCCAATCTTTTTTGGAGATCAACAGCATACTGACTCCAGTCTGTAATTACTTTTCGGGCAACTCCGGTTTCTATTGCTGCACGTGCAACAGCGGGTGATATTGAAGTGATAAGCCTTGGATCCAGAGGTTTGGGGATCAGGTAATTTACGCCAAACTTCATTTCATTGGCACTGTAGGCTTTAATTACAATTTCAGGTACGGGTTCTTTAGCCAATTCAGCAATAGCTTTTACCGCTGCCAGTTTCATTTCCTCATTTATTTCTTTAGCATGAACATCGAGTGCACCCCGGAATATATAAGGAAATCCTAACACGTTATTAACTTGATTAGGATGGTCTGAACGACCAGTAGCCATAATGATATCCTTTCTGGATTCTATTGCTTTATCCCATGCTATTTCGGGATCAGGATTAGCCAGTGCAAAAACAATGGGGTTGTCGGCCATGGTTTTTAGGTCATCACCCGTTAGAATATCTGCAACAGATAGTCCCAGGAAGAAATCGGCACCAACTAATGCTTCTTGAAGAGTATTTACATTTTTATCGGTTGCAAATGCTTTTTTGCTTTCAGCGAGGTAATCACGATCAGCTCGTATCACCCCTTTACTATCACACATAATTATATTTTCCCTTTTTGCCCCCAGGGAAATGTATATACTTGAACAAGCTATCGCGGCAGCACCGGCGCCATTTACAACGATGGTTATTTCTTCAATTTTTTTGTTGGTAATTTCCAATGCATTGAGCAAAGCCGCTGCCGATATTATGGCTGTACCATGTTGGTCATCATGCATGACCGGTATATTCAATTGTTCTTTTAATTCGGTCTCAATTTCAAAACATTCAGGTGCTTTGATGTCCTCCAGGTTTATTCCACCAAATGTAGGTTCCAAAGACTTGACAATTTCAATAAATTTCTTTGGGTCTTTTTCATTTATTTCAATGTCAAAAACATCAATACCAGCAAATTTTTTGAAGAGAACGCCTTTACCTTCCATTACAGGTTTTGAAGCTTCCGGGCCAATATCACCCAGCCCTAATACGGCTGTACCATTTGTTATAACACCTACTAAATTTCCTTTGGAAGTATATCGATATACATCTTCTATATTTTTTTCAATAGCTAAGCAGGGTACTGCTACCCCAGGAGAGTAGGCAAGAGCTAAATCGTATTGAGTATTGAGTACTTTTGAGGGAACAACCTCTATTTTGCCTGGTTGATCTTTTTCGTGGTAGGATAATGCATCCTCATCTCTTATTTTTATAGCCATAGATTTATTAATCCAAGAAAATTTAAATATTAAAATTAGTTAATAAATATGATATCACTTGAAAAAAAAGTTATTTCTGTTTAACAGATTTACTCG
>JAOUKG010000058.1 GCA_029882725.1 Cyclobacteriaceae bacterium | reverse complement strand
CGGAGGCTTTTGTTTCAAAAGTACTCGATATCCCCTGTAGTGAATGGGGGGTATCTGTAAACTTTGTTCAGTTAGAAGGTTTTACCCGGCAAATTGCTCAAAAACCCAACTTTTTTGACCATGAAATTAATCTGTTTGATTATGCGAGCTGGGCTTCAAAAGTTAGGGAAACAATATTAAATGACGTTTTTACCGTTAAATCTGATTTGTTGAAATACCATGCGGAATTGATGCAATTATATGAAAGGTCTAGTGACGGGGCAATAGTACCAGAAGTTGAATTTGATAAAATTGAGAAGATATTGAATAAGGAAATGCTCACTAAATACGATCCAAACCCACTTCCTATAACTCTTTTTGAATTGGTAAAGTCGCAGATACGGTTTACTAATGAGCATATAAAAGAACTAAACTTAAAAGACTCTGTAGATTGGATTGTAAATCTTGATTTATTAAAGTTACAGTCCGAAAAATTAGCAATATCTGATAGTATTCTCAATAAAATAAGGCGTGCGGATATAGACAGGCAGTTACGTTATTATTCAGGTTTTTTTGATGAGGCATTTGGGGGATTGAAAGGATTGGAAACTTTTTTAAAGGTTGAAATTGATAAAGTAGGAGAAGCTGAGAATTATCTTATAGCTAAAACTGCCGAGGTGGAAAAGAAATTGAAATTTGTAACATTCAATGAATTGGAAATTCCAATAAATCCGGAAGAGGGGAATATACAGTTCACACCATTCAAACCTTCTGAAAATTTTATTTCGGGAATTTACAGGGGAATAGATGCAAAGAAGATATATCTGGCTCGTTTTAATTCTTCAAGGATATCGGATGTGTTTATCACTATTCCCATGGAAAGTTTGTTAAATGCACAATCAGTTGAAATGGTATATAGGGAAGATCAAAATACAAATTCAGTATATATGGTTATTTCACAAACGGCACCTGCTGTTCAAGGAATAAAAACGGAATTTGAAAGTAGTGAAGTTGTCAAAGTTGTTGTTGACAAATATCCATGTATAGGTGCAAAGATTGACTTAGCCACAGGACAAATAATTTGGCAAAGTGAAATAAATTTACAGGGAATACCTCTTTCCCTTCAATTCTCTACACAGGGAAATGTAATAATTAATTATACAACTTCAGAAGATGAAAATGAGTTTATCGAAATGAATGAATTAGGCTTATTATCTGAAAATGATGGGGACTAACCTTTTATTAATTTTTCCCAATCGGAAAATCTTAAATCCATACGAGCTTTCATCTTTTCATAATTCTCCCATGTATCTTTTACATGATAAATTGAGGGAAGATCTTTCATAATGGTATCCTTATAATCTGTATGGTACAATCCACCACCATAGTAATAGTAAGTAAACATATTTCCTTTTCTACTAAAAAGCTCATGCCCTAAATACCCATCCCAAATTTCACTTAAAATTGTACAGGAAATCTCTCTTCTTTTAAATCTAAATATTTGAATATCGGCTTCTTCTTCAAAATGTTCTGAATAAAGGTCTGATTCAATAATCCAACCTAAATAAATACCTATATGCACATAGGCCTGCTCGATAGGTAAGGAATCAGGGAAATTACCTAAAAAATGCATTTTCGCATTATCGTAGATGTTTTTTTGTGTGTCGTTTATAAGCATAAATCAGAAATTTTCAGCAATATACAATGGTTCATTGATAATAATAATATAAAAATCCAACAAAACTAACATCTAACCGAAAAACAGGTAACCTACAAAAATTGCAGCAATAATGCCTGCCAAATCAGCCAATAACCCTGCCGTAATTGCATAACGGCTATTTCGAATATTCACGCTTCCAAAATAAACAGCGATGATATAAAATGTGGTTTCTGTTGCTCCCCTGAAGATACTTGACAATCGCCCGATAAAGGAATCTGCACCGAAAGTATTCATGATTTCAATGTTCATTCCACGGGCTCCACTTCCTGATAAAGGCTTCATTAAGGCGGTTGGTAATGCATCTACAAACCGGGTATCCATACCTGTAGCAGCAAAAACAAACCGCATACCCTCAATAATTATGTCCAATGTACCTGAGGCTCTGAAAACACCAATGGCAACCAAAATTCCAACCAGATAGGGTATAATTTTGATTGAAGTTTCAAAACCTTCCTTAGCTCCTTCAATAAAAACGGAATAAAGATTAAGTTTCTTTTTTATAGCTAAAGTAAAAAAGGAAATAATGAGACTAAAAATAATAATGGAACTGAAAACTTTCGAAACTGGCCCTACTTGTTCGGGAGGTAAATTAAGAAAAATATAAATTATGCCGGCAATAAGTGCAGTGGCACCCCCTAAATAGGCAAGAACAACCCTGTCGAACCTGATTTTTTGGTATAGGGAAACAACAATTAGTCCGGTTATCGTAGAAAAGAAAGTAGCTATTAATAACGGTATAAATACGTCGGTAGGATTGGCTGCGGGAATCTCAAGTAACGATCTGTCGATCATAATAGTGAGAGGTACAATAGTTAACCCACTGGTATTGAGCACGAGAAACATGATTTGAGCATTAGTGGCCGTATCTTTGTTTTTATTAAGCTCCTGCATTTCTTTCATGGCTTTCAAGCCTAAAGGAGTAGCAGCATTATCAAGACCTATAAGATTGGCCGAGAAGTTCATCACAATTGAACCCATAGCAGGATGATTTTTGGGGATTCCCGGAAACAGACGTGTGAAAAATGGGGCTACTAACCGTGCAAGAATTGCAAGCATACCTCCTTTTTCACCTATTTTCATGAAGCCTAACCATAAACTCATTACACCTGTAAGGTATAATGATATTTCGAAACCAGTTCTCGACATATCAAAAGTACTATCGAGCATGGCCGGAAATACATCTACATCGCCGAAAAAGATCAGTTTGATCAATGCAACCAGAAAGCCAATTATGAAAAAACCAATCCAGATATAGTTGAGTACCAAAGTGTGTTGAGGTTTAGATGTTAAAATTTAAAAGTATAAAAAAATACTTAATAGGAGGAATACACGGTGTTGATTTTTTGGAATTCAATGGGCAAGGCACAATGTAGTTTGGCTAAATTTCTTTAAACCTATTTTCTTTTCTTCCTACCAGATCGGTTTCTATCAGGAAAGTGTTTCCTGAAAGGGGGTATTTCAGAACCTCCTCCTTACTCAGTTTTATTCGTGATGATGTTATAAACAATTTATTCAGGTTTGGGCCACCAAAACAGCAACTTGTAGGGTAGGGTACAGGCAATGGTATATCCTCTATTTTCTTTCCTGAAGGGTCTAGCCTGATTAGTTTACTTCCACCCCACAGTGCTACCCAAAAACCTCCCGTGCTGTCTATTGCCATGCCATCGGGAAATTCTTCAATATCAAACTGCACATGGATTCTTTTATTTGAGACTTCGCCACTTTCCAAATCGTAATCAAATGCAAACATGACATGTTGAAGGGTGTCGATAATAAACATTGTTTTATTGTCGGAGCTCCAACCCATTCCATTGGGGATGTAATAACCATCGTTGATTTGTGTATAGCTATAATCACTATTCAACCTGAATAGCTTCCCTATTTTTTCATTGCCATCCCACTCCATGGTTCCAGCAAAAAATCGGCCGAGAGGATCAACAGCACCATCGTTGAATCTTACCCTGGAGTTATTTTTTTCCGGAGAGGGGTTAATTAGTTTTAGCTTTTCTCCTGCGAAATCGACCAAACCAAAGCCGTCTCTAACCGCCATTGCGAATCCTCCCTTTTGTCGAATTGCCAAAACTCCCAGGGGTTGATTAATTGAATACTCTTTTACAAAGAGGGTATCCGGGTTTCCTTTGAAATACTTCCCTTTTAACAGATCTACCCAATAAAAACAATTCTCTTTATCATGCCAAATAGGACCTTCCCCATGTTCGGTGTTTGTTGGGAAGATTGATAGTATTTCGTGTTTCATGATTCCTGAGGTATAGTAAGTTACATTGAGTAGTTAAAGGATATTGCAGGTAATTCCAAAATATACATGTTTTTTTATAAAACCCGAAGTATAGTTATTCGATCCTTCTGGGGTCTGAAATTAATAGCAAAGGATTGTCATTGAGGTTGGCCCCTATATGGATGGTATAAATTAGGGCTGTCTGAAAAGAAGAGTTTGATATTTATATCAAAAATTATTGATAAAGTGAGCAGCTCCCACAACGGCGGCGGTTTCTGTGCGGAGGATATTGTTACCCAACAGCAAGTTGTGAAAGCCATTTTCTTTAGCTTTTTGAACCTCTTCGGGGGAAAATCCACCTTCCGGGCCAATTAAAAGAGTGATTTTAGAGGCTGTTGTTAAATTTGGTTTTACATTATTTTCCTCAAAATGGGCTATAAATCGTTCTTCATTTTTCTCCATAGGTTTAGCTATGAATTCCTTGAATTTCATAACAGGGGAGAGGGTAGGGAGGAAAGGGCTATGACTTTGTTTTATTGCACTAATAGATTTTTTCAAAAGGCGATCGAGATTGATTCTGTTTCTTTCGCAATAATGAGATAAGATAGGCGTGATGTGTGTCACGCCTATCTCGGTGAGTTTTTCTGTCATCCATTCGTAGCGATCCTGATTTTTCAGGAGAGCTACAGCCAAATGTATAATGGGGTTTGGAGGAGGGTACACTTTGGTAGTGATTTCAGAGAGAACGACACCTTGTGGGGAGTCATTTTCAATTGTACCGAAATACACCTTTCCATTGCCAGTTGTGATACCAATTTCCTCAGCCAAACGGTGTCGTTTAACCCTGATACAATGGTGGGATTCCTCCTTATTTAAAACACCATGATCAGGGTCAAACGTTGGATCATAAAACAGATCCACCTAGCTTTTTTTTTCGATTATAGCGTTAACAAGATCTATATACCGAGACATAGCAGACTCTGAGTCCATACCTTCCAGTTTCTTCCAGGCCCTGAATTTTGCAATTGCTTTAAAATCGAGGTTACTGGGTTCTTCCACCATATTATTTCCAATAGTAGCCTGTTTAAAATAAGCATATAATTGCAATAATTCTTCATTGGAAGGTTCAACCTGATGGCTTTCTATACGGTTTTTGGCTTCTTGAAAAGCCTCTTTCAAATGCATCATTATCTTTCGTTCAATGGTTTGTAAGGTCTTTCATTGTATCCAGTGTAAACCTGACGAGGACGACCAATAGGTTCTTTGTTTTCACGCATTTCTTTCCATTGCGCAATCCAACCAGGCAGACGACCCAGAGCAAACATCACTGTAAACATATCTACAGGTATGCCCAAAGCACGGTATATGATTCCTGAGTAGAAATCCACGTTAGGATAAAGTTTTCTTTCTACAAAGTACTCATCATTTAAGGCTACTTCTTCAAGGCCTTTTGCAATATCGAGTATAGGATCGGAAACTCCGAGTTTGATAAGTACATCATCGGCAGCTTTTTTGATAATACGAGCTCTGGGGTCGAAGTTTTTATATACCCTGTGACCAAATCCCATCAAACGGAAAGGATCATCCTTATCCTTGGCTTTATCCATCCATTTCTTAGTATCACCACCGTCTTCACGGATATTTTCAAGCATTTCAATTACAGCCATGTTGGCACCACCATGGAGTGGACCCCATAATGCATTGATACCAGCAGAAACTGAAGTATATAAACTACCCATACTTGAACCTGTAATTCTTACAGTGGAAGTAGAACAGTTTTGCTCGTGGTCAGCATGCAGGATTAATAATTTATCGAGTGCATTACTTACTACAGGATCTACCTCATATTCTGTACCAGGTTGATTAAACATCATGTGCAAGTAATTGGAGCAATAGTCCATGTGTGGACTTGGGTAATTTAATGGATGTCCAATTTTGTGTTTGTAAGTCCAGGCTGCAAATGTGGGCATTTTAGCGAGGATCCTCATGATACTTAGGTTTACTCCTTCAGGGGAGCGGTTTGGATCTAAAGATTGAGGAAAAAAGGCCGTAAGGGAAGTTACAAGAGATGATAGAACACCCATTGGATGTGATCTTGATGGAAAACCACTTAAAATTCTTTTGTAATCTTCATGTACCATTCCGTTATTTCGAATGTCACCTTCAAATTTTTGCAATTCAAGCTGCGTGGGCAATTCACCATAAATAAGCAGGTAGGCCACTTCAATAAAAGAAGATTTTTCAGCCAATTGTTCTATTGGATATCCCCGGTAACGTAAAATTCCATTTTCTCCATCCAGGTATGTAATGGCACTTGAGGTGGAACCTGTGTTTTTGTATCCATAATCCAAAGTAATTAATCCACTTTGACTTCTGAGAGAACTGATGTCCAATGCATGCTCATTTTCGGTGCCAACCACTACCGGCACTTCATATTCTTTCCCTCCGTATGATATTTTAGCTTTTTCTGACATTTTTGTAGTAATATAATTCGTATTAAAAATAAATAAAATTCTTCTGATTCTTCAACTAACTTACCTATTAGTTATCGCCTAAAATAAGTGGCAAACCATCTTTTCCGCTACCTACGATAACAATTTTAGAGTTCGGGGATTTTGATAGTTCAAGAGTGGCTTCTATACCTCTCATTTTTAATAATTTATCAGATAAACTGCTGTTTACGATGTTGTTGGCAGCAGCTTCTCCTTCGGCGGCAATTCTTTTTCTTTCCGCTTCACTTTTTTCTTTATCAAGACGAAATTGATAGGCAAGGGCTTCTTGTTCTTGTTCAAGTTTGTTTTCGATAGCCTGTTTGATTTGTGGGGGAAGGTTTATTGAACGAATCAACAACGCTTGCATAACAATGTTGTTTTTCTGCAACACTAAACTGGTTTCAGTTTTTATTGCAGTTTCCACCTCTGATCTTTTTGTACTGTATATTTCTTCAGCCGAGAATCTTCCCATTACTTGTCTAACCGAAGATCTTACTTCAGGTATGATTAACTTATCAATATAACTTCTGTTGAAATTTTCATGGATATAACCTATTCGGTCGTAAATAGGATAGAAACGAACAGTTACATCTACACTGATAGAAAGACCATTTTTATCCAACACATCCATTTCTTCTTCCTGCTTGGATTCAGAGACCTCATAAACGTAAACTTCGTTCCAGGGAGCTTTTACATGGAATCCGGGGGTCATGATTGTTTCTTTATCAAGGCCTTGTCCAAATTTGTAAAACAAAATAGCCCTTTCTGTAGCCTGTACCGTGTAAAACATACTTGACGAAAAGGCAGTAAGTATAATAATTGATATTACTGCAATTACTACAACTGGTAAAAATTTTCTATTATCCATAATAATTTATTGTTGATTCCTTTATTTATTGATTAGTATTTTTCCTTTTTCTGTAATTTACCTATTGACAAAGATAACAGTGATTTTATTCACATACTTCTTTTATTTTATCAAAATCCTCATAATATCCCAACGCCCCGGCCATGTACCAATCATTGCATGCTTTGAATTTATCCCCCAACTCTAAAAAGGCATGTCCGCGCTGGAAAAAGTAGGTTCCGTCTTTATCATTATATGCAATCGCTGCATTATAATCTGAAATAGCTTCGGTAATGTTTTTCATTGCTTGTTCTGCCATACCTCTGTGATAATAAATATCAGCATTATTAACGTTCAGATCAAGCGCTAAAGAATATTGTTCTATAGCGGGTTGATACTTCCCCATTTCGAAAAAGGTATTTCCTTTGTAGAAATAATAACCATAAAAAGAAGGGTTTAAATTAATAGCTTTATTTATTTGAGTTATTGCATTGTCAAAATCTCTTTTCTCAAAATGAGCCATAAATTTATAATAGTAAAAACTTTCCTGAACCGGATCCAGATTCAAAGCATTTTGGAAGTCGACCAGAGCTTCATCATGGTTTTCTAAAAGGATTTGAAGCTTTCCCCTTATTATCAATGAATAGGCAGCCGTATCTTTAGGGTTTTTTTGAATGTAGTCATTAAAATAATACAGGGCTGAATCGTATTGTTCCCGTTGACGAAAAAGAAAAGCCTTGTAAACCGGAATCTGGGTTAATGCCGAATCTAGTTTTTCTGCAGTTATAAAATCTTGTAAGGCACTGTCGTATAGGGCCAATTTGTAATAACCGATACCCCTGTAATAGAATGCATTGGCATTGGAACTATCCATTTGTATAGATCGGCTGAAAGTATTTACGGCAATTCGATTGTCAACAGTAAGGTAATGATACCCACTATTGAAAATCTTTTCTGCATTTTGTGAGAAGGAAGTTTCGAAGGCAACAACCAACAAAAATATGGTGATATAGTATGCCTTCGTGTTTCTCATCTATTTCTTTTTCTGAACTACTAATTTAGCTTCTCTTGCGATATCTTCAGGACTCAGGCCGTATTTTTTTAATAATTCTTCTGGTTTTCCACTTTCTCCAAAAGTATCATTTACACCTACAATGCTTAAAGGGGCCGGATTGTTTCTTGAAAGTAAAGACGCAATACTTTCGCCTAACCCACCATAAACCTGATGTTCTTCAGCTACAACAGCGCAACCTGTTTTACTCACTGAATTAAGAATGGCATCATTATCAAGCGGTTTGATCGTATGGATATTGATAACTTCAGCGCTGATTCCTTCTTTTTCAAGAATTTCCTGTGCCTGAATAGCAAACCAAACCATGTGGCCATAAGCGAAAAGAGTTACATCAGAACCGTCGATCATTTTTTGGGCTTTACCCACAATAAATTTCTCAACAGGGTCAGTAAAGATTGGCCATGAAGGGCGGCCAAATCGTAAATATACGGGACCATCAAGTTCGGCTATAGCCATAGTTGCCGCAGCAGTTTGGTTGTAATCACAAGGTACTACTACTGTAAAATGAGGCAACATTTTTATCATACCTACATCTTCCAATATTTGGTGGGTGGCACCATCTTCCCCAAGTGTAAGACCAGCGTGGGAAGCGCATATTTTCACATTTTTCCCACTATAAGCCACCGATTGACGAATTTGATCATAAACACGTCCTGTTGAAAAGTTAGCAAAAGTACCTGTGAAGGGTATTTTACCCGCAGTTGCCATACCAGCTGCAAGTCCTATCATGT
>JAOUKG010000790.1 GCA_029882725.1 Cyclobacteriaceae bacterium | reverse complement strand
TCTCCATTCTTAAATGGCAGTAATAACTTATAATCTTTGGAGGGTTTTACCTCTGTAACTGTCCAGTGCATAGTATTTATTTTAAAGGATCAATTTTAAATGGTTGGAAATAATTGATCCGGAACTTCTTTATGTTTTTAAAAACTTCTCCACTTCAATATCTCCCTGTTTTAATATAGCCCTCAAGGTGCCTTCCGGTATATCTCCAGGGTGGTTTGGTATGGTTGTATATTTGTTAGTTAGTGGGTTATGCCATATTTCATGACTGCCCGCTGCTTGTCTGTAAAACTCAAAATTCAGTCGTTTGAGACGCTTAATAATTTCCCTGTATTTAAACCCGCCTAAGCGCCCCATGTTCAGGTACCTATTACGACAGGACAGTCAAAATGGTCAGCAGCAATAGTTAAATGACTGATGTGCTCTTCTTTTGCCTCAATTAGTTTTTTAGCCACATCTTTGGCAATTTCAATGGTTTCTGAAATAGTTCTTCCCTGTGCCACCAGACCAGGGAGGTTTTTGGAAGTGGCCAGATAAACGCCTTCCGGTAATTTTTCGATATGTAAATTTACAATTCGCTCCATTTTATAGCTATAAAACAAAGATAGTGAAAACTGTTAAAATATGATGGGTAATTTAAAAAGAACCTTCAATCATTCCAGTTATAAAATAATTCGTGTATTAGTGGCCTTTTTCCTCATGAGGATTGTCCTGCTGACTGATTAGTTATCATATTTTGGGCCAATTACGACTGACCAATAATTGTCTGTTTGATTTTTACCCATTTAAACAAAACCCAAACATATCAGGTATCCCATGCCTCACCATAATACAAGGTGCCATTATGCTCATATATTTTTGCTGTGAAAGGCCGAATATATCCAACTTCATAGCTAATTCCATAGCTGTGCTCGTTAAGCCGGTGTTTCCGGTTAAATTCTTCTTCATTTTCAGGAAATAGAATAGACCGATACCGGTCTTGCAGCATGTTCCTGATATGCTTTTGTTCATCTCCTGTAAACTTTTTGTACGGTGAGTAAAGGCCAATACGATCAACATCGTATGCTAATATTTCGAAATTACTCAGGCATACAACATGAATGGTGTGTTTTCCAATCGTATAAAAGGTGGTGAACTGCACTATTATAATAAGTGAGAGTAGAAACAACAAGTACTTTATATTTCGGATTTTAAACTTCAAGGCTAAACGGATCAATAATTTCAATGCCTTTCATATAAGTCGTCGTGCTTATATTCCAGTGTTCTGGTATCTACCACCATTTCACCCATCACACGTTCCATATTTTTCTCCAATCTTCTTCAGAACCAGTAATGGTCTGACTCAGCAAATTTCTTACCATTTGGTTGAGACTCACACCGTGCTTTTTCGCATATTCTCTGCTGCGTCTTAAAATATCTTCAGGTATAGAAAGGGTTATGTTTTTCATTCCGGGTTACACATAATGTTTGTGATATTAAGGATAATAATCCTCATTTCCTACAACCACAAAGCCTTTTTAATAAACTCCAACAACTCCTCAGCTTCCTCAAAGTCTTCTTCTTCACAATTATTTAAAGATAAAAACGCTTTGGTCTCTCCGGAACGAAGTTTGGCCTCATAGCTGATTTTGTATTGCTTTTTCTTTTCGTTATAGGTTTTGCTAAAGAAGAGATCCTCTATGTTTTTTGACTTGATTTCAATGATATTTATTTTGGGTAAATAAATTCTGTAAAGTGAAATTTCGAATGGTAATTCCAAACTTGTTTACTGTTGTCTTCCAAAAGATTGCTATTGCTAACAATAACGCAAATAAACACCCCATAAAGCCAAAAAATAATATGTTTATTATACATTGATAAATATTATATGAGGTAAAACACAAGTATGCAGTGCCTGATAAACAGAATAAGTGAAAAGCAAATAAAATATTGGAAATTATGAATTCTTTTTTTGAATAAATAAAATTTAATTTATTATACTTCTCCTTCAGAGCAAGATTGTTTTTCTTAAGTATTTTAAAGCGGTTTGCCATTTACTTTTTTGCCAAGATAACTATTATTTAGGAAACCGATAATAGCTATTTAAGCCTGTCAAAAACAGGGTTATAAAAAACAACTATTCAACCGGTTATTTTACTATGTTATTGTTTGAATATATATTGCCATCCCAACTTAATTTATTAAAGTATAAAGGTACCCACACTACCACCTATGCCCACAAACTTTGGGCCGCCCCGCTTTTAAAACACACAAATATCAGGTCAT
>JAOUKG010000789.1 GCA_029882725.1 Cyclobacteriaceae bacterium | reverse complement strand
GTATGTTTCCTTCATCACGGCTTTAATTTTCAGGATTTCAGTACGGGTAAGCACATCCAATACTTTCACCACCCGCTGTTTGTCGATGGTCCTGACCTGATCCAGTGCGACCTGGCCTTTTTTATTATCATGAAATACCGGCACATGGGTGGGGTACTGCCTGGCACCGGTTATCATAGGTGCAATCACCAAAGTACGCAGGTATTTGTTCATTTCATTGGGAGAAATAACCACACAGGGTCTTGTCTTTTTAATTTCATGGCCCACCGTTGGATCAAGATTGACAAGTATAATATTGTATTGGTCTATTTCCATTCATCCATACTTTCATCATCAAAAACATCATCAACCAGTAGGTCATCATCACCATATTCACTCATCGATTTAAATGCCGCTTCCCACCCTATCCTGGGCCTTTCACATTTACGGATAATGATCCGTTCACTTTCAAGCACCAATTCCACCTTGTCGTTGATATCGTATTTTTCCAAAATGGTTTTACTTAGCCTGATCCCTCTTGAATTACCTATTTTAATGACTTTTACTTCCATAATTGGCCTGTTTATTTTTATCCTGCGCCTGTCTTTCTATGCACATGTATTTTGACAATCCACTCTTCATTCGTTCAGTCTAAATCCATAACAGCTTTGAATAACCCTTCAAGGGTTTAGAACCCTTGAAGGGTTATACCATGCCCTCAAAGAGTTGTGATATGCCCTTGAAGAAACGGTTTATATTGTAATTACAAAGTTAGTACATATAATAAAAAAAGTCAACTAAAAAACTGCACTATCACGATATATTTTGATTATTAATACCACATAAATTTTTATCCATGCTTAAACTATTATTAATTCATTTTATAATATCTATAGCTCTATATTAACAAACGAACTAAAATATATTAAAATTAACTTGCTTATTAAATTTAAACAAATTACTTTCAAGCCACCATCTTTAAAAAATAACCTGTCATGAAAGCCTTACTTACTTACTTACTTACTCTTTGTTAATTAATGTTTTTGCTCAAAGTAATAACTTAATAAAAGAGACCAGTTCAATACTAAGCAACAACAAGCACGTTATGCCTGAAGTTGGCTGGGTAAAATTTATTGACAAAGTAAAACCAAGTATTCTGATGGCCGGTTTATCAGCAAACGGATATGAGGCAATGAATTTAACGACCCGTGACAAACTGGTATGGGAAAACATCTTTGAAATGAAAGAAATTGCATCAAACAGCAATATGTTAAAACCAAACCAAAGGTTAAAATTTGATCAACTACACCATGGGCATGCAGTAGAAGGCGCACAGATGGCCGTCCACCTGGACGATTCGAAAAATGTAAAACTCGTCCATGGCTATGTTGTAAAAAACTTCACCAACCCGGAGGCCATAGTCAATATTTCTCCCGAAGAGGCAATTACCATTGCCCTTAATGAGATAAATGCCGAATTGTACGCCTGGGAAGACCCGGGGTGGGAACAACAAATAAAACAGGATCTGGGTGACAGTAGCGCTACTCATTACCCAAAACCTGATCTTATATACATTAATAGCGGCAATGGCCGTAATGATGCCAATTATGTACTGACCTTTTCTGTAAACGTCCATTCATTAAAACCGGATAGCTCTCAAAAAATATATGTGGACGTGCTTTCCGGAAGAATTGTAAGAAAAACTAACAATGGCAAATCTATAAGACCGCCTTCTACTTTTTTAGGCAGCAATGCTACCGGTACGGTAGAGACTTTGTATAATGGCAATAGGAGTTTATCAACTTATAACAGAGGGTGGCCCTACAACGATTATGTACTCAAAGACTTCACGCGGGGTGATAAAATACATACCCTGAACTACTCTTCAACAGCTTGGAATTTACGTTCTGAAATTGATGATAATAATAACTATTGGGAAACTTTGGACGTCCCTGCTACTTTACATTGGACTGTTGGGGCCTCCTGGGACTATTTTTCCAATGCACATGGCCGAAACGGTTTGGATAATAACGGAAGTGAAATTAGAGTAGAGGCCAACTATTCAGGGTGGGATTTGTATGAAAGGAAAGATGGCAGAGACTATATAAGAGATGGTGTCACTGAAAATGGTAACCATTGGACATCTCCTGAGTCTACTGGTCATGAATTTACACATGGTGTAATAAAACATGCGGTTGATTTTGCTGAAAGTGGAGAGCCTTTATTTTTGGAAGAGTCATTTTGTGACATCTTTGGGGTAATGGTTGAAAGGTCAGTCAAAGGCTC
>JAOUKG010000788.1 GCA_029882725.1 Cyclobacteriaceae bacterium | reverse complement strand
CACATTGTAAGCAAAATAAACGGCTGTATCCCAGGCCACTTTTAATAACATGGTTCCCGGCCGCCCCATAAGCTGGTAACTTCCCTTATATAAACCAGAATAATGATTGTACATGCCTTTCATTAGCTGATCACCAAATTTTACCATCAATGAAAAACGATAATTATCACCGGAATTATCAGCTTTAATCATTTCGGTTGTCAAGGTGTTGCCTATTGCAATAAAATCACCCCCGGGTGAGTAAAGAGCATCTGAAAAAAAAGCAGATTCCCCAATAATAGACCAGCGTTTATTCGATAATACTTGTTTACATAAATAAGCTTCAGATTTCATTACCTTGATGTCATAAAGGCTGAAGTTTGTAATAGCCTGAGCTAATGAGGGTTCATGGTCTTCCAACCATTTCATGGCTTTTTCAAAAGTGTTAGTATTTTTAAACGAGTGTTGTGAAGGATCTGTCATTATACCTACACTTGTGGCACCTCCAAACAGAGGAATTAGCCAAATCCAGTAGCCCTTTCCCATTAAATGATTGGTACTTAGCCATCTTATGTTTGAAAAGGTTCTATTGTGAAAGGACTTATCTTCTGTAAAATTATCTGGATTAATGCACCCATCTACACGAAACCATGTAGCATTGACACGATGTTCCTGGGGTATTCTGAGATTAAGCTGTCTGCTTAATAAACCGGACCTTCCTGTTGTATCGATTACCCAGTTTGCCTGTAGTTCCCATTCTGAAGAATTGCTTTTCAATATAACTCTATGAGGTTTTCCAATAGATATTGACTTTACTTTAATTCCCTGAATAATTTCCACTCCCTCATCAATGCAAAACTGTTTAAGATCATTTTCAAATTTTCCGCGATCAATATTATAGGTAATAAAATGAACTCCTGGAAGTGCATGATTTAAGTCTTTTGGGGCTGTTGGAATATTCAATAAACCATATTCCGGACGAGATCCAAAATCAATATTTTCACCATTATTCATGAAAAACCTCAATCCTAATTTGGGTAAGTGGTTTGTTAATAAATAATTTTTTAACCCGAGTACCTCCCCTAAATACCAGGAAGAAACTTCAACCATGGATTCACCTACTTTAAAAGCTCTTTCCGGGGCAGGTTTATCCCTCTGTTCAAATACAATAACGTTTAGTTGGGGTAAACTTTTTTTAATTTGTAGGGCGAGGGTCATGCCGGCCAAACCACCTCCTAAAATTGCTATATCGGCAGATTTATTCATGATTCAATTCACATTTTTTTTATTTCGGATCCAATGATTATTCCTTTGGCCACTGTTTGATTTTTTACCAGAGCATTTACTCTAAAATGAGAAAGGTTTCCAATTACCTTTTGCTGTTCTATTTGGTAGGTAAGTATATCGCCAATAAACACCCTTTCCAGAAATTCAACTTCAACTGATGCCAACAAACCGATCATAGAGAGCGTTTTTAAAACCCCGGATTCTACTTTTGAGTTAGCTTTAGCACTGTAAATGGAATTGATATGGTTTAATTTTTCTTTGATATGAGTGTTTTCTTCTTTGAAAGTATTTTCCAAGGCCAGAAATACACTTAATAGGTTGCAACTTTGACCTAACCCTTCAATAATATATACAGAGGGTAAATAGGATTTGCCTTTCTCGCATAAATAAGCAGGTAGAGAATTGTTTATTCGACACTCTGCAGTAAGCCCGGGAATTCTTCCATAATTATATTCAGATATTCTGTCAACCATTAGAAATGGGGGCTTATGGGGTAGGATTTGTTCAATTATGTTTCTGCTGATCATACTGTATTCTGCTCATTGTCTTCTAAGATTAGAAAATAATACTTGTTTTGTCAATATTCATTAGTGACAATTTTCTAACAATGGTCCCTTATTGTCAATATACTTTTATCATGGGCAACCTCCATACAAACTTTTTTCAAACCTTATACCCCCGATGTACAACTTTTGATGGTTTTCCGCGTCTATAGTATAAAGTTCATAAACGCAACTCTCTTATGTCGGTACTATCGAAGATTTTTGGAAAGAAAAAGGAATTTAAAGCATTCTGTGACGTTAGTAAAGAGCCTGTAGAAAATGGGTTCGGGTATTTGCTTACTACTTCTCAAGTAGTCGAATCAAAAAGATACTGGGACAATATAATGACTGACCCTGAAATGATGTCATATACAATCAACCACTTTACAAAGAAAGATCCCACAGCCACACAAATCAGAAATATGGTATTTGAAAAGTACAGTACAATACCATATTTCT
>JAOUKG010000786.1 GCA_029882725.1 Cyclobacteriaceae bacterium | reverse complement strand
TGCTTCTTACATTTTTTGTCAATAAAGAAAAATACATCATTAAAAAATGAAGAAGAGAAACAAACAGTGCCCCCAAAGCATACAGGGGTTGTTCCAGATAGAAATAGAATGCAAGTAAAACAAGAGAAGAAGAAATCATAGCCCATTTTTTTTCTTCTATAAGGGATAAATACAATGACGAAAAAAGTATTGCTCCCAAAAGCCGAATCCTAAATAATTGAACAATTTCATATTCATTTATACTCAGATAGCATAAAATAAAAAAGAGCAATCCCGCTACAAGTTTATTTATTTGATAAAAATACTTGCCACTAAAAAATAAAATCAGGATTGCGCCAAACCCCAGAAACAATACTTCAGGGTTTTCAGATTGAAAATAAAAAATGATTGCCAGACAAATTGCGGAGATATAAAAGGAATAATGAGAGGCAAATGCTCTTAAAGAAAGTGTTTTGGCAGAGTTACTTAAAAGACCAGAAATAATAGGCCAAAATATTACCAAACTTAGGAATGTGTTTTTAATTCCAAATTCAGAAAAATTGGGAGAGATGCTTAGCGCTAAACAAAACAATGAAAAATAGAGGAGGATATTTTTCAAAGATTCTTTCAAAATTATAATTAAATACCTTTTTGGTAATGATCTTCGAGGACCAAACGATCTTCTTCAGGTATACCTGAACTGTTAATCAGGTTAAATAACTGACCTCTGTTTTTTATATTGTACTTATCTAAAACGGCACTGGATTTCACAACCCCTTTCTTTTTTTCCTTTTTACCGTAAAAAAACAAATAAAGTTGAAACCCTAATACTGCGGCGATAATAATAGCTAGATATTCCATAGTGCATAAAGATAGGAAATAAATATTCAATTTCCCCTATTCCTAATTTGACAGGTAATACATTTTTTGAACTGCTATAAATCCTGAAATTCACGGGTTTTTATTACAGTCCAAAACTTTTAAAATGATTGATATGCTAATTAATTACTTTAAACTCCACACGTCGGTTAAGCTCCCGTCCCTCTTTTTCGTCATCGTTTGAAGCTAAAGGCTGTTCTTCACCATAACCAATTGATACAACACGTTGGGCATCTATTCCTTTTGAAACCAGGAATCCCCTTACAGCATCAGCTCTTTTTTGAGATAAAGCCTTATTATATGCAGCATTTCCAATTTTATCTGTATGGCCTGAAATTTCAATTCTTATTGAATTATTTTCAGACATCATTTTATAAAGTCTGTTTAATTCATCATTTGAAGCCTCTTTAAAAGTGGCTTTGTTGAAATCGAAATATATATTACGCAATACTTTTCTGGTATTGACTACAGGTTTATTTAATCTTACAGTTCTATTGAGTTCTTTAGGTTCTGAAGCCATTGCAGGTACAGATATATCCATTGTTTCATAAACAAAACCGGGAGCCTCTACACTTAATCTGTAATTGTCTGCTGCTTCAGTTTTTAGAACGAACGAGTATTCTCCAACACCTGTTTTAGATACATCTGCCTCGGTATTTTTGGCTATACTTTTAAAACTAACCGTAGCATCCAGCGCATTTCCCGACGTACCATCAACTACCTTTAATTTCACTGTAACTGGCTGTTTTGATACCTCTTTTACAGGATCTTCAATTGGGTCTTCAACGATAGGATCTTCTACTACAGGATCTTCAACAACAGGATCGGATTCCTTTTCAGGTTCAGGATCAGGATCTTCATCAAGAAATGTGATTCTATACAGATCCGTAAATCCATATCCATCTTCCCTTACCGAAGCATAATAGGCATTTTTCCCTCCTTTAGTACTCACGAAGTAAATATCATCGTCGGGAGTATTTATAGGATAGCCAATATTAATCGGAGGAGACCAGGTTTGGGTTGTGCTATCGTATTGGGTTTTAAATATATCATAGGCACCCATACCCTTATGTCCCTCACTACTGAAGTACAATGTTTTACCATCATAGTCAATAAAAGGGCCATCTTCATTGAATTCAGTATTGATAACATCACTCAAATTACGAGCTCTTTGCCATTCACCTTTATCATTTACAGTACTGTAAAAAATATCTGTTCCTCCCAAACCACCGGGGCGATTACTTGAGAAGTACAATGTTTTTCCATCGGGCGAAATTGAAACAGAACTTTCCTTAAAACCTTCGGAATTTATATTAACACTTATCGGTTTGGCATCGGTCCAAAGAGTATCCTGAATTCGGTTAGTAACATATATGTCCCCATTATTCACCACTTTATAAAGAAACATGGTT
>JAOUKG010000787.1 GCA_029882725.1 Cyclobacteriaceae bacterium | reverse complement strand
AATTCCAGTACTGTACAGATAATGCAGGTATGATTGCTATGGCTGCTCATTTTTTATATAAACACGAAATTTTTGAGGATCACTCCTCTGTGCCTGAAGCAAGATTGGTTTTTTAATATATATATATAATGAAACTAAATATTACTTCCGTTGAGTTGATCTTTACTGTTAATGAAAAAGACTTCGCTACTTTTGGTGATGAGGTGATTCATAAAGTATATTCCACCTTTTCAATAGCCAGGGATGCAGAATGGACAGGAAGAAGATTGTTTTTTGTAAATAAAGAAGAAGGTGAGGAGGCGGTGGGAACTCATGTGAATGTTAAACACAGGGCTCCGGCATTTAAAGGAGAACAGGTACTCTTCAAAGCAAAAGCTGAAAGTTTTGAGCATGACCATTTGGTATGTTCCTTTGTAGCGACGGTAAATGGCAAAATTATTGCAGAGGGAACTACAGGACAGAAAGTGTTAAAAAGTGAAATAGTAAATAAGTTATTTAATCGTGCTTAGATGGCAAAAGATTCTAAAAATAAAATACAGAAAACAGTAAGTATAAGAAATAAACAAGCTTTTTATCAATACAGTATAGAAGATACTTTTTTGGCGGGATTGGTTTTGAAAGGAACAGAGATCAAGTCAATTCGTCAGGGTCTTGTGAATTTTACTGATGGATATTGTTTTTTCAGTGGAGGTGCACTTTTTGTGAAAGGTTTACATATTTCTCCTTATAAACAGGCCTCTTTTGCCAATCATGATCCGGATAGGGACAAAAAATTACTTTTACAAAAAAGGGAATTGGGCAAATTAGGAAAAAGCATAGAGGAAAAAGGGTATACGCTTGTGCCTTTAAAATTATTTATAAACGACAGAGGGTTTGCAAAGCTTGAGATCGGAGTTGGAAAGGGTAAAAAAATACATGATAAGAGGGAATCGATCAAAGAAAAGGATATTAAACGTGAACTAAAGAACTTTTAATGGAAAAAGGAATTTGCCGACATAGTATTATTCCGGTCAGGGCAGAGCCTGACCACAGAAGTGAAATGGTAAGCCAGTTGTTGTTTGGAGAGCATTATACAATAGTTGATATAAGCAAAAATGGAGAATGGCTTCAAATTGAAACATACTATGATTTATATAAGGGATGGTTGGCCAGAAATCAACATACGCTGATTTCTGATGATTATTTTGATCAAATTAACCATAGTGATTATAAAATTTGTACCGATATATCAAGTACTATTCTATTTGGCAGGCTGCCACTTACTATTTTAATAGGTTCTATTATTCCTATTGCAGATAATGAACTATTTAAGATGGAAGAAAAACTGGCTTTTACCGGTAATTCCAAAAGCCTTTCGCAGAAAAGAGATACGGATTTTATTAAATCGGTTGCTGTAAAATACATAAATGTTCCGTATTTGTGGGGAGGAAAAAGTCCGTTTGGAATAGACTGTTCGGGATTTACACAAATGGTTTTTAAGATAGCGGGGTTCAAACTACCAAGAGATAGTAGTCAACAGATCAAGTTGGGAAAACAGGTTTCTTTCGAAGAAATTAAGTGCGGTGATCTTGTTTTTACACATAACAAAGAAGATAAAATTGACCACGTTGGTATAGTTTTAGATAGTAACACTGTTATACATTCATCAGGTAAAGTAAGGGTTGATGAAATCAGAAAAGAAGGGATTTATAATGAAAAGAGTAATTCACTCACACATTTTAACCCCTTATTCCAAAGGGTATTGTAATTGAGTGTATTTTTAAACGATAAAAGGTAGATAAATGAAGTTTTTATTAGTCTTTACTGCGGTAGTAGGTTTCCTTACAGGAAATGTTTTAGGACAGGACCATAAGGAGGAGGGGTATAAGATCGATTTTAAAGTGGCCGGTCTTGAAAACCAAGAAGTGCTTTTGGCATTTTATTATAATGAAAATACCTATACAAAGGATACTGTAAAAGCAGCAGAAGATGGCAGGTTTTCTTTTATAGGAAAAGAGAAACTTCCCGCAGGTGTGTATATTATTGTGAAGTTTGAAGACAAAACCAAGTTATTTGATTTTGTTGTATATGACGATCAGTATTTTCAACTGGAAACAAAGGCCGATGATCCTTATAGGGAAATGAAAGTTATTGGTGATGTCAATAATGAGTTGTTTATTAAAAACTTACTTTTTAATGCGAGTCAAAATGCAAAAGCAGACCCTTTAAACCTTATATTGAAAAGTGAAACCAGTAGTGTAGAAGAAAAGACAAGGGCAAGGGAAAATCTT
>JAOUKG010000784.1 GCA_029882725.1 Cyclobacteriaceae bacterium | reverse complement strand
AGTATGTTTTTCGGGAATACCTGAAGATTTAGTGAAATTGAAAGACAGCAATCATACCGCAAGATTTTTGGCAGAGAAGATGTAGTTACGTATTGGGTACGTAACTACGTACCCACATAAATAAATTCACCAAATTCCGATTTTACCGTAACTTTTTCTCCTTTACCTTCCTCTACAAAGCCAACAATTTGTGCATCAATATTAAACTCCCTGGCTAAACTAATAAGGTTTTCGGCTTTATGTTCTGGTACATACATTTCCATTCTATGTCCCATGTTGAAAACTTGGTACATTTCTTTCCAGCTCGTGCCACTTTGCTCTTGAATAATTTTAAAAAGAGGTGGTACTTCAAACATATTGTTTTTCACAATATGTCTGTCTTTTATAAATTTTGAAACCTTGGTTTGAGCTCCTCCGCTACAATGTATAATTCCATGTATATCGGAAATGTCATTCTCAAAGATGCGCGCCATCAGTGGAGCATAAGTACGAGTAGGTGATAACACTAGTTTTCCGGCATCCAATGGAGTTCCTTCTACCATATCAGTCAGTTTAAACTTCCCGGAATAAGCCAATGAAGAATCCATTTGGCTATCGTATGTTTCAGGGTATTTATGGGCATATTCCTTTGCAAAAACATCGTGTCTGGCCGAGGTAAGACCATTACTTCCCATTCCTCCATTATACTCCTTTTCGTAAGTAGCTTGCCCGTAAGAAGAAAAACCCACAATGCAATCTCCAGGTTGAATGTTGCATTCAATTACTTCAGAACGCTTCATTCTGGCAGTCACAGTACTATCAACAATTACGGTTTTTACCAAATCTCCAACATCGGCAGTTTCTCCACCTGTACCAATAATATTCATACCATTGTCGCGAAGAAGTTGTAAGACCTCTTCTGTGCCCTCTATTATTGCTTTGATTACTTCGGCGGGAATCCTTTTGGCATTTCTGCCAATAGTAGATGAAAGAAGAATGTTGTTGGTCGCACCTATACATAGTAAATCATCCACATTCATGATAACCGCATCCTGGGCAATACCTTTCCATACAGATAAATCGCCTGTTTCCTTCCAATACATATAAGCCAGGGAAGATTTTGTGCCCGCTCCATCTGCATGCATTACCACACAATAATCATCATCTCCAGTGAAGTGATCTTCAACTATTTTGCAAAACGCATTGGGAAAGAGCCCTTTATCCAGGTTTTTTATAGCCGAATGGACTTCATCTTTTGTGGCAGATGCACCACGTAGCTTGTATCTGTCAGACATTTTATAAATTTTACCACAAAGCTATGAGTGAATATTCAAATAGCAAATTATATATACAATTGAAATTGCCTAATTTTAAAAATCATCATCAAAATACTTTTCGTCGTTGTTTGATTGACTCTTAATTTCAATTTCGATGATTTTAAATTCGGTGCGTCGATTCATTTGATGAAGGCTTTCACGGTAATCCACATCGGCAAATCCTTCAATATATTCTTCTGTAAGGATTATTTCATTCCCTTTTTCATCCTTTATTTTAAAGGGTTTGCTCTCACCATATCCTTTTGCAACCAACCTCGATTGTGCTATGCCCTGATCTACAAGGTATTCCACTGCCGCTCTTGCTCTTCTGTCTGAGAGACGGTTATTGTATTGATCAGTTTGGCGGCTATCGGTGTGCGAACTTAATTCAATTCGAATATCAGGATTGTCATTTAACAACATTACTAATTTATCAAGTTCAACAGCAGCATCAGGACGTATTTCCGCCCTATCCAAATCGTAATAGATATTCTCAAGTACAAACACCTTGTTGATTTCTTGTTTTTCCAAAACAAGCAAGGTATCGTAGGTAATGTCAGTTACCATTTCAGTAAGTGTTGAACGATCAACAGCCCTTCCCACAGTAGTGTAACTAAGTCGGGTAGTCAAGTAGTTTATATTCTTTGATTTCTTTTCCCCGATAAGGGTGTAATGCTCATGTTCATAAACCCTGAAAATAAACTTTCCGTCGGCTGCTGTTTCAACTTCATCTAGTACTTCCCCGTTGTAATCCAACAGTTTCACCTTAGTTTGGGGCAATAATTCCAAGGTGTCCTCATCGTTAGTGGTCATAGTTCTACCTGCAAGGTAATAATTCACTATTTTCAAATCGGGATCCTGATTTATAAAGGTATAAACATCATCATCCCCTTTACCCCCATCTCTATTTGATGAGAAAAAGCCTCTGTCGGCCTTGAAAAAATAGATTCCAAAATCATCGGCGGAGGAATTCATG
>JAOUKG010000057.1 GCA_029882725.1 Cyclobacteriaceae bacterium | reverse complement strand
CTGTGGGATTCATCACCCAGATGGAACATCACAGTAATCATACAACCTGGCTTCAAAATGGGGCGGAGGTAGTTATTTTACCTGCCGGGAAAGCGGGGTTGGTAGATCCCAAAATACTCTCCCAAAAATTAAAGAAATATCAGAACAGAAGTGTCAAGATAGGATCTTTTTCAGCTTCCTCCAACGTAACGGGTATCATCACGCCGTATTATAAATTGGCGGAAATCATGCATGAAGAGGGAGGAATTTGCGTTATGGATTTTGCGGCCTCGGCACCTTATGTGAATATGAATATGCATCCGAAAAATAAAAATGCATATCTGGATGCTGTTTTATTTGCTCCTCATAAATTTTTAGGAGGACCTGGTACTTGCGGAGTATTGGTAATAAACAAATCGTTACACCCAGGTTTCCCTACTATTAGTAGTGGGGGAAATGTGAAATGGACACTGCCTTCCGGCGAATACGGTGTAAGCGATAATTTGGAACAAATGGAAGACAACGGAACACCTGCCTTTATTCAAACCATTCGCACGGCCTTGGCCATTCATTTAAAAGAAGAAATGCAGGTAGAACTTATTCATAAACGGGAGAAACAACTTATGGACAGGGCCTTTAAAAGGCTAAAAGTCATTCCTGAAGTATCTATCATGGATGGGGAAGTAAAAGCAGACAGAATAGGAGTAGTAAGCTTTAATATTGAGGGATTACATTATAATTTGGTAGTGCGGTTATTAAATGACCGATTTGGAATTCAAACCCGGGGCGGGTGGTCTTGCGCTTCTAATTATGCCTATCATTTATTTGATTATGATTTAAAAGGATCAAAGGAGTTAATAGACCGCATTAAAACAGGCAACATGACTGGTAAGCCCGGATGGGCACGCTTGTCTCTTCACCCTACTATGAGCAATGAGGATCTGGATTATTGTTTGGAGGCTATTGAAAAACTAGTGGAACATGGAGAAAACTGGGCCAAAGATTATCAATACCACCCTGCCGACAATGAGTATTATCCGGTAAACAGTGATATAGAAGAAGAAAGAGAAGGGAATTGGTTTACTTGTTAATATTCTGGCTATTTAAAAATCCCGACTTCCAACCCGCTAAGAATCGATTCCGATGAACGGTGAAACCTTTGATAAACGTAGGTAATCAATAAAGCTAAAATAAAATAGGCAATCAAACCAATACCTAAACCTTCATGATGCGGTTTCAACTCTTCACTAAGAGTTGGCAATATTAAATTGTGATAAACGCCGGCAATTACCCACATACCGAATCCGGAAAGAAGTGTAGATAATAAAAATTTTAAACTATTCTTTTTATTTACAACGAAAAAAGTACTCATAGTCATTCTAATATTAATGATAATCAATTATTTGACTACAAATTTCCAGCTAACAATAACAAAAAACTTGAATAAACAGACTATTTTAAAAGTACTGTTCTTCATCGATATGACAAGGTTTTAATGGTATTTCCATGCGAATATTCCAACCGTTTTTCGGGTTCTTTTCGTTTGTATTTAATCACGGTGCTTTGTCTCGTTATATCTTAGAAATAGGTGTTCACGGCAAATTCAAATTGATTGATAAATATTGCTTTAAAAATTGAAATGTTGTTTTGTTCATAAAACAACAACATTGCTTTTTTATAATCAATTGAATCCACTGTTCTAAATGATAATGGACAATGCTTTTCATGCATTAATAGGGCATTACTTACAATTCTTGCTGTTCTTTTATTTCCATCCATGAATGGCTGTATGTAGGAAATCAAGACTAAGACCAATAATGCTTTCTCAAAAACATTATCTTTAGAATTTATTACATCGCAAGAATTTCTTAATGCCTCTGATATTTGAAACTCATTATCTAATGGACGGTAATTTGTTCCCGAGATACCAATTTTCCGTTTTCTTAAATTATGGTCAACGGCTAATCCTTTTATCAAAATACTATGTATATCTTTAATTTTAGATATAGTCAAAGGATGTAAATATTCGGGATTATCAATTATAAAGTCCAAAGCATCTTTGTGATTTAACAGCATTGTCGCTTCTTCTCTTGTCTTACCGGCGGCAGTTTCCTTTTCTTTTAAAAGTTTTTCAGTTTCCAACAAAGAATACGTATTGCCTTCAATTTGAGAAGATTTCCAACTTAAATCAATTGCCAATCTTTCAAATTCCTTTTTATATTCATTCTCTGATAATTGAGATACATTATATAGGAATTTTTTCTGAAGACCATTCAATTTTTCCATTTCAGTTTCAGAAAAAACACTATGTTTAGCAATAACATCATTAATAATTGAGAAATTAAACCCTTCCCTTATTACCCTTTCATCGATTTCTTTCTGGAAATACCTATCAATATCAACAGGTTGTATAAGTTCAAACGTTGGAGATACAATATATTTTGTTCCTTTTCCTTTTCCAAAAGTCGAAAGATAGCCCCCTTCAATCAGCTTAGCCAATATCCTTTTCAACGTTGCATAACTTACTGAAATGTCAACATTATCATGTACTTCTTTTGAAGAACTTGCCCCTGTATTTTTAATAAAATCAAGTATATGTTGGCCTCTAAAATCAATCATTCTATTATTTATAGCTCATAAATATAACATTTACAGCTCAAATTATCAACCTTTTTGAGCTGTATTTTCACTAAAAATGAGCTACAATAATTGTTTGTATTATGACTGTTTTAGCTTGTCTCTTTGACAAAATGTCAACTAAACGCTGTCATAATCCGTAAATTAACTATGTGATAAATTAAAATCCCTTCCCAATTTTTAATGAAAGACCAAGAAAGTTTTCTTCGCCCGCTGCATGCCAGATACGCGGGCCGGCATCGAGGCTAAACCGAAGGTTTTTCTTTGTCAACATATTAATACCTATGGGGAAGTACGTCTTCAAACCACCCATAAACCCCCAGGCCGGCATTACTCCAACATAAAAATTCATTCGTCCATTTTTCATTGCTGGAATATATAATTTGGCACCTAAAGAGGCACCAATCAACCCAATTTGAGCCTCTGCTCCAATATTTTGGTTCAATAATCGTTCATAGGCAATTCCCAACCAAGGGTCATCAATTCCCATTTTTAGGCTTACAAAATTTGATGGAATGCCCGGCTCTTTGATAACATCATCCTGACCAAAACATATCACTGGCAGGGCAATCAAAATGAGTACTGCGAGATTAAATTTATTTATTTGCACAATTTATATGTTTATGAGTTGCCAACTTCCACAATGCCGCAAGGTAATTAACAATCCTCACAAAGAGTTGTTCAATTTTTTCATTAAATTAAATTCATTTCATGTTAATAGTATATATTAACCTTCGAATGCTTTCAATGTTGAATTCCTCTCTATATTCTTCCCAATAGGATGCAACGGTTCTTATAGCGTATATTATTTAATACATTTGATGGAAATTAATAAGCAGTATGAACTACATTGATGTCTTTATTCCTCTAATTATTGGACTTGTGTGCATAACTTTTCCAAATAAATTTACAAAGTCAAAAGATGCAGCAACGCAGAATAAAACAAAGGCTTTAATAACAAAAGTGGGTTATACTCTTATCGTAGTTTCTGTGGTTTTCTACGTTATTAAAATAATTGAATGACAAAGCGGCTAGGAGAAGGTCAACTTTTAATGAAATTATTAATTATATTTGGTTAATCGTATCTGTAGTTAACAACAATTAAAGTCACACCCCATTTTTAAAATATTATTATATACTAACTTATTTAGAAGAAGCATAATACCTGTTTTGTGCACATTGCTTCTCACTTCTTGCTTTGATGTTATTGATGAAGTAACCATGCACGAAGATGGGTCGGGTGAATTTTTACTCACAGTAAATATGAGTAAAAGCAAAACAAAACTGACCTCAATTATGCTTTTGGACAGTATAAAGGGTTTTAGAGTACCCTCGAAAGAAGAAATTAATGCAAACATTAATAATTGGGTAGAGTTCCTGGAAAATTCCCAGGGTATATCAAACGTTAAAAAAACCACCGATTTCAACGAGTTTATCTTTACCCTGGGGTTTAGTTTCCTGTCGGTTGAAAACATTAATCAAGCTATTGAAAAAATTGTTATCAAAAACAAACAATCTACTGAATCCTTCAACTTGCGTTACGAATTCAACCCCATAAAAAAAGAATTCTCACGTCATTATACACCTAACAATGCAGACAAAAATCGGTACGATAAATTAGATCAGGAAGACAAAACTATTTTTAATGAAGCCGTATATGTCTCCATAGTACGTTTTAATAATGAGGTAGCAAATTGTACTAATAAAAAAGCCGTTATTTCAAAGTCAGGCAAAGCAGTAATGATAAGGACTTTTGCCTCCAATATTTTTGCAGGAAACCAGAATCTTTCCAATACCATACAATTAAAATAAAACCATGAAAAAATTACTTTTAGCAGGTTTTTTGATTGCCTTTCAATCGCTTCAATCTCAAGATCTTATTCAACATATTCCTCAAAATTCTTCTATTATTTTAGAAGTAAATGTTCCAAAAATTCTGGAAGCACTTCCTCTTACCGAATTTGAAAACTCCGATATCGGCAAAGAACTACTTAAAACCCTTTCCGAAGTATTTGAAAGTAGAATAACATCGTTGACGGATATAGGGATAAACACAAATTTTTCACAATACATTTTTATGGTCGATAAGGGAAATAATATCGAATTCGTTTACCTTTTACCCTTAACTAATGCCAATTTGATCCAACAAAAAATGGAGCAAAACCAAAATAAAATAATAAATGAATCTGGATATAATAAAGTGTATCATTATGACCCTATTACTACCATCAATTGGAATGAGTCGTTACTTTCAATAGTAATAAATATGAAAATTGATGAATATGGAGGTCTACCTGATACAGGAAATTCTTCCTCAAATTATTTATCAAAAATCAGCTCTACTATCACCAACAATACATCCTTTAACAAACATAAAACTAAAAGTAAAGAAACTGCTGTAAATTTTTGGATGGGTAATCTTTCAGACAATATTTCAAGCCTGATAAAATTCGACAAAAAAACCGGGTCACTTATTGCCACTCCCAATCTCATTAAAAATTTGTATAACGACTACAAATCCTTTTCACTAAATCTATATTTCGAAGAGAAGGAAACCAGAATTACCACGGCAATGGAATTTTCACCGGAATATTCTAAAACATTAAAAAAAACTTTTAAACACCGGTTTAATAAAGATCTGTTCAACTATGTAGATATTGATAATAGCTTGGCCTATTTCTCAAACAACATTGATACGGAAGAGGCCCTGAAACAGAACCTGCGTTATCTGGATGAAAAGGTTATCCCCAATACGGCGGAAAGTTCTTATAAAGAGGAGATGTCGTTGGGAATTACATTAATTTCCACATTACTCGACGAGGAAGCCATTGGTGAAATCATTAAAGGCGATTTTTTATTTGTACTGTCCGGAATTTCAGAAAGAGAAGTAGAGTATACTACTTATACCTATGACTCCAGTTTCAACCGTTTGCCTGTAGTAAAAACTAAAATGGAAAAAGTTCCTGATTTTATAGCCATGGCTTCTACAGGCGAAAATAAACTGCTTCCTAAAACTATCTCTTATTTAGAGTCTAAAAATTTTATTGAAAACCAGAGTGGATATTACAAAATAAATGCTGGTACTGAAGTGCCCTTCGACTATTATTTCATGATTAAAAATGATATTATATTCCTGGGAACATCAAGAAGTCAGTTTCAAAATATTGTCAACGGATCTTACGTTCCTCGTGTTTCTTCCAAATCAAAAAAAGAAATTCTAAAAGGTCACACTACATTTTATATTGGAATTGGGAAAGCTCAAAATTACATCAGTAAAGAAGATTTCAGCAGTGAGAAAGAGTACAATAAAATACTTGATTTAATAATGAACACTCCAGACATTTTCTTTTCTGCAAAAAAGATTCGTGGGAATACCGCAACTTCTAGTTTATTATTTATGACCCCCGAAGGATATAAAAACGGACTGGAGTACATAATGTCTTTTATCGATAAATTAAGTAAATAGAATTTTGTTTTTCATGAGGAAAAGAACTCTTGCACTACTTATTCCCCTGATTCTATTCCTTTGTTTTTATGGGTGGTTGGAATACAGGCAATGGAAATCTTTTCAACATACCTTACCCAATGATATTGAGATGGTTTTAAAAATCAATACAGATCGTATCTACGTAAAAATGTTGAAGTATATGATACTCCATCCATCTACCATTTCATCTAAAAAAGACAGTTCAACATCAATTGAAAAAGGGTTCAGTTTACCCGCCAACTTATTTCTGTATTCGAGAAAATCTTCTCCGGGATCAATCAGCCTTTCTTTGCCATTAAATAATCAGCAGCAGGCGAGTGAGTATCTGGCAGAAAAATTGAAACTAGAGGAAATCAACAATAACTTAAATGAAAACTGGCTGGGCTATTCTTCCCAATATACCACTTCTTTAAGCATCAGTAACAATCTTGCCTTATTCACATATCCGGACAAATTAAATAAACCTGCAGATCAATTATTCTCAACAATATCAGATAACCAGCTTGTTCAAATAGTAAATAAGCTAAATGATACTGAAAGTGATCTGTTTTTTTATTTGAATAATTCGTTCATCAACATTGACTTCGATGGAGACCAAATTCATTTTTCCGGTGAATTAGATTACCAGGATACTACCCATTCTCCCATTCCCTTTTTAAATCATTTTTTGAGTCCAAATATAATCAAGAACCTTTTTAATAACCTTGTCAATAAAACAACACTTGTAAATCTACAGGTAGAAGGGATTCTTTCCAGAATGGACACCGTAATTACATACACTTATGACGACGATTTTAATAAGATTGAAAGCAAAGAAATTAAATCGACCCCCTTCCCTGGCATAAAGCTACAGGTTGTTTATTCTGACTCTCTTTCTGATTTAAAAAATACAAAGATAGATTTTGAAAAATTTGTGACTGAATATGGCCTGCACAAAGAAATAACGGGAATTAATTCTGTTACTTATTACAATACTGATGCATTTATTTTGAATATACCGAAAGACAACAAAACCACACATTCTGCCTCAATCAACTTTAAATCGTTCGTTCCTCATCTTTTACTTCCTTCCAAACTAGACTTCTTTGATAAACTAAACCATTTAGATCTTTCTATGAAAAGAAATGATTCAGGAAAAATAGAATTATCGGGAGTTCTTATACTTAATGAGGATGTGCGCAAGTGGGTGATGAATAGTTCTACTCTGTTAAATTAATTTAATTCCACAGTCACTACAAACATCTTGTTGATCGGATAATTTAGCATTGCAAGCCGGGCAATTAGACAATTATCTTTTTTTATCGTCTGTCAATATTTCACTATATTGATTTTCCATAACCAACATAAAAAACAAAATGACCAAGTACCCCAGTATTTTCAATGATGTTGATTACAGTTAACGTGGAGATGATGAATTTTACCTGGATTTTACCACTTGTGGGCCATCTGCATCCGCTATTTGTGCATTTTCCCATAGCTCTGCTCATTGTAGCCTTATTTTTTGAAATTTTGGAGAGCAGAGGAAAACAGCAGGGCTTACGGAAAGCAATTTACTGGCTGGTTTTACTTGGGGTAATTTCAGCTATTGGATCTGTTCTGGCTGGCCTTTCTCTGGAAGCTTCAGAAAATTATAGCGGTGATGCCATTTATTATCATAAACTGATGGGAATAGGAACGTTGATTCTTTCCATTATTTCGTTTGTATTCCTTAAAAAAGAAGCAAAAAGTGATTTTCAGAAACTTAAAACCTTCAGAATTTTTCTTTCTTTGACCGTAGTGTTTTTGATTACTGCCGGTCATCAGGGGGCTTTACTTACCCATGGCAGTGATTACATCACCAGCGTACTTCCCTGGAATGAGGCTTATTATGATTTGGAAAAAACCTCAGCCTTATACATTGAAATTTCAAACCAACAGGACAGCCTTTCCCCCGACCAACTCGACCGGCTTAACCTCGAAGTGAGGGCAATTTTTGCGCACCAGTGCTATCAATGTCACAGTGAACATAAGAAAGAGGGCGGACTCGTTCTGGAAAATGAAGATATGGCCATGATAGGGGGAGAAAATGGGCCTGTGATTATACCGGGAAGTGCCAATAAAAGTGAAATGATCCGCAGGTTAGAGCTACCTGCCGATCACGATGACGTCATGCCCCAAAAGGGGAAAATTCTCAGTAATAATGAAATAAACCTGATTCGTTTATGGATAGACGAAGGTGCTCATTGGGCAGATACCGAGTTTAAGGTTTTTCCTGAAGCGCAATTGTCACTTTCAAAACCAAAATTACCGAAAAACAGCCGGGAATTTCCAAATCCGGTCGATGTCTGGGTAGATAAGCATTTTCAGGAAAATGGAATTGAATGGCCAGAGAGGGTAATGGATCGTTTATTTCTGAAAAGAGTTTATATGGATATAACTGGTTTATTGCCTACTCCGGAAGATTACGATTCGTTTTTAGCTAACAATAGTCCCAAAAAAAGGGAGGAAGTAATCACTCAGTTACTTGATAGGGAAGAAGACTATGCCCAACACTGGCTCTCTTTCTGGAATGATTTGCTTCGCAACGACTATTCAGGCCCTGGTTATATTACGGGGGGAAGAAAGCAAATTACAGACTGGCTCTACAATAGTTTGCTCCACAATAAACCCTACGACTCAGTAGTCCTGGAGCTAATTAATCCTTTGCCGGAATCGGAAGGGTTTATTAAGGGAATACAGTGGAGGGGCGATATTAACTCAAGCCAGAGTGTGGAAATGCAAGCTGCACAAAACATAGGGCAATCCCTTCTTGGAGTAAATTTGAAATGCGCTTCCTGTCATAACAGTTTTATAAGTAACCTGAAACTGAAACAAGTATATGATTTTGCCAATATATTCACAGATTCAACTCTGGAAATTTACCGATGTGGAAAACCCTTAGGAAAAACAGCCTCCCCGACATTTATTTATCCTGAATTGGGGGAAATTACTGGGAATAATAGGGCTGAGAGGCTCACTAGTCTGTCGGAAATTATGGTAAAAGCTGAAAATGG
>JAOUKG010000785.1 GCA_029882725.1 Cyclobacteriaceae bacterium | reverse complement strand
GTCCGTCTAAAGAGGTGAAAATTGAATCAGAAGCACTATATTTGATAGTGGTTTCTACTTCTCCTTTTTGAATTGGCATGGAGGTTGTATCAGTTTGAATACTTGTGGTATCCATTTGATTGCGGGGATTATCATAGTTTAGAGACTGACGATTGGTCCGAATGATTTCTTCAGAATTTTGCTCATCCTGTCTCAGACGTCGGACAGGATCCTGGGCAAAGGAAGCTATGGACCAACCCGAGATGAGCCAAAAGAGTAAAACAATACGGAATAATATGTATTTAAAAGATAAATTCACCAAGGTAGTTTTCCGATTTTCGGATTTTTTCACAAAATTGCGTAAAGTTAATATGATTAACACGAACAATAGAATATTTGTGAAGAGATTTAACATATTTTTTCTATTTCTAGCAATAACCTTGCTAATTACTTCAGGTAAGTCGAAAAAAAGATTTGATATGCCCTATGAAGTAAAAACCATTGTCATTGATGCCGGACATGGCGGAAAAGACCCCGGAACTATTGGGGCTACATCTAAAGAAAAACATATTGCCTTAAATATTGCCTTAAAAGTAGGGGGCTATCTTGAGAAATATTTGCCTGATGTAAAGGTAGTTTACACCAGAAAAACGGATAATTTTATTGAATTATATGATAGACCAGTCATTGCCAATAAAGCCAATGCAGATCTTTTTGTTTCCGTTCACGTTGATGCTATTGGAGGGAAGGCTTCCGTTGAGGGAACTACAACCTATGTTATGGGGCTGGATAAGAATAAAAAAAATCTGGATGTGGCTATGCGTGAAAACTCGGTGATGAAGTATGAAGAGAATTTAGAGAATTATAATGGGTTTGATCCCGAATCGGATGAATCTTATATTATATTTGATCTTTATCAAAGTGCTTTTCGTGAAAACAGTTTGAAATTAGCAGAACAAATACAAACACAATTTGAAAAACGAGTAGGGAGAAAAAGCCGAGGAGTAAAACATGGCCCTTTTTGGGTATTGTGGGCAACAACGATGCCTAGTGTTCTTGTTGAAACTGGATATATAACGAATCCAAATGAAGAAAAATATTTGAGTACAGAAAAGGGACAAGCATTGATAGCATCGGGAATATTCAGAGCTATCAGAGATTATAAAAATCAGGTTGAATCAATTAAAGTTGAAAACTAAGTGAAAGTATCCAAAGAGTTTAAAGTAGGGTTATTTATGGTATTTGGGATTGTTACCCTTTATATAGGTTTCAATTATCTGAAAGGAATTGATTTTTTCAGTAATACAAATAAGTATTACACAAAGTATGACAATGTAGGAGGACTGCAGGTAAGTAACCCGGTTAATATTAGTGGATTTGCAGTGGGAAGAGTTAGTGAAATAACGATTGTACAAGGGAAAGATCATGTTTTGGTAGAAATGGATATTAAAGGTGATATTATTCTAGGGGATTCAGCCCAAGCAATACTCGATATAGGATTATTAGGTGAAACAGCGATTACGATAGATCCGGGTGATATAAGTAAACCAATTAATTCAGGAGACACTATACTTTCAGGGCTTAGTCCGAGTGTTCAGGAAACACTGGAAGTAATTGGAAGTGAGGTGGGAAGAACGGTTCAGTCAACAATCTCCAGGGTAAATGCGATATTAGATAAGTTCACAGGTAGCAGTGATAAAATAAACAATATGATGGATAATATAGAGTCCACTACTTATCACACCAAAATGTTATCCTATGAATCCCGAAAAAAACTAGATGATTTTGCTAAGGGTTATAATGAAACCATCGAAAATCTAAATAAAAAGATTTCTCAACTCGATCCAATTATTAAGAAATACGGTGAGTTGGCCGATAGCTTAAAGTCTATTGATGTTGAACAAGCCATTGTCTCCGCTACTCAAACATTGAACTCAATTGATTCTTTGATAACAAAGATTAATGAAAGTGAAGGTACTTTAAATAAGTTGCTCACAGATGATGAACTATACAATAACATGAACAGAGCAATGATTCATTTGGATAGTTTGATTATTCATTTTGATACCTACCCCAGAGATTTTTTACGCCCATTGGGAAAACGAAACCCAAAGCACCCCTCAATTGAATAAATTGTAAAATTATAAGTATTATTGTATATTCTCAATAATAAGTAAAAAGGGTAAGTCAAACATATGGATTTAGAGTTTAATAAAAATGAAGATGCTTATAAACAGCTTCTTTATCAATTAAAAAAACGCACCCAAAAACTCCACTTGGGAGGGGGGCAAA
>JAOUKG010000056.1 GCA_029882725.1 Cyclobacteriaceae bacterium | reverse complement strand
CCCTGATTCTGCTTTTGGGTATCTCTCCGGAATTCACTAATTCACGAATGGTTTTGTGAACAATTACGGCACTACTTGCTCTTTGATCGGGTAAATTATGACTGAAACTTACAATATCTATCCCGGCATTGATAGATAATTTCAATGACTCCCGAAGTCCGTATTGACTCGAAATGGCCTTCATGTGCATGTCATCTGAAAATATCACTCCGTCAAACTTCAAACTATCACGCAATATTCCGGTAATGATGGGCTCCGATAATGTTCCGGGACGACCCGTTTTGTCAAGCTTTTTGTTCACAATATGTGCCGACATGATAGCGTCCACTTTTCCAGTTTTTATCAATATTGAATAGGGTCTTAACTCTTCACTTGTCCAGGACTTTGTTACATCGGCTATTCCCAAATGTGTGTCCGATTTTGAGCTGCCGTGACCAGGAAAATGTTTTAATGAAGTGAGTACGCCATAATAATGATGGGCATCTATAAAGGTAGAAGCATGTGCTATAACAGTATCCGGATCTACAGAAAAGGAACGGCCATATTTTCCAATGATAGGGTTATCAGGATTTATGTCCAAATCAACCACAGGAGCAAAATTCAGGTTGATACCGACACCCGAAAGAGTGCAGGCCATCAATTCGGAATAAAAACGCGTGGAATCAAGACTCCCTGTCTGTCCTAAATATTTATGGGTAACCGACCTCGGAAATCCGTATTTCGGCTTCATTCTGTTTACCCTTCCACCCTCCTGATCAATGGCTATAAACAAAGGTACGGAGGCCGCTGTTTGAAGTGCTGAAGTAAGGCTCTTGAGCTTTACGTAAGAATCTACGGCATCGATATTCTTTTCAAATAAAATAACCGAACCTGCCAAACCTTGTTGTACTGCTTTTAAGGTTTCATTGTTTTCGTCTATACTGGTACCTGTTACACCTATCAGAATCATCTGCCCTATCATGATATCAAGGGAGTCTTTCTTTTGAGCTTGCAATTGGCCGTAAAATACTATTACTAATGCTGTAATTAAAAATCTAAAATTCATGATTTTGCCTTTTTTATGTATCTAAATAAGCCCTACAAATTTAATCCATACCCAGACAATAATTCAAAATACGCCAAACTTTATTATTGGGTGTATACCTTATATGGCTATCATACCGCCGGGGCGAATGATTATTCGCCCCCTACGTGCTGTAATTCAATACCGCTCCTTTATCATTTTCAAAATCTTTTGCATTACCACTTTTGTGTCGTTGGAGGAACCGGGAAAATGGCTGTTCATAAATGAAAAAATAAGGGTATGCCCTTTGTCGGTAATAAGGTACCCACTCAAACTGTGGTTGTTTTTCAATGATCCTGTTTTTGCAAAAATGTAGGGCTTTTCTCCTGCATACCAATTTTTAATGGTACCGTTATACCCCCCGGTAGCTAACAAAGGATACAACCGTTCCGGCCCCACTTTCTTTAGCATTTCATCCCAAACTTTTACAATGGTTCTGGGTGTAAACTGATTGTATCTCGAAAGACCACTTCCGTCGTACCACAACAATTCATCTGGAAACCCTTTAAATAGATTTTCCTTTGCATACTTTATACCTATATGTGAGTTCAGCGTATCCGAAACAACACCGGCAGAGGTAAGCAAAAGCTGTTCGGCAATAAAATTATCGCTGGTATGCATGAGTACACTTAACAAACTATCAATATGTACAGAGTACAAAGTTTCATAATTTTTGAAAGGTATATCCATGTATTTCACCCTCCTTTGCAAAGTATCGGCCAATAGCTGGGCCGTCAAAACTGATGAATAACGAAAAGGAACCAACCGGGTAAACTCGGCATTCTCCTCCTGAGGGAAGTAATCGGTAAAATTACTTCCATAATCCCGTATCACCGGTGTTGCCCCTCTTACACTGTCGCTCATCCAAAAATAGTTTTTGAAAACACGATTCGTAATTTGAAGTGTTTGCGCTCCTTTTTCCTTGGATACATAAAAATAGTTGCCAAAAACAGGCATGGGCGAACGCTCTACCTGATAGTAATATTTATAATCGCCCCAGGCCCAACCGGGTCCAAAATGCTCGTCATCGTAATTACTTGTTGAAAAATAAAGTTCTTTCTCGCTTTTAGCCAGAAAGTCAAATACCTTGTTTGAACCCGTTACATTTTCATAGAGAAAGGAGGGATCGCCCGTACCCCAGAAGATCAACGAGTCGCCAGATTCCCGAAAATACAGCCCTGGAATAGAATCTCCCAACACATTTAATGCCGTAAACATCGTAAATATTTTTGTGTTGGAAGCCGGAGTAAAATAACGGTCTGATTTATAGTCTGCCAGTACCTTTCCCTTGGAGGGATCATACAACATAAACCCCGTATGTTCCTTCAAATTGGCCTCCATAGTCTTTATTTCCTTGATTATTTTCCTCTTTTGGCCTTCGGAATAAAGGGTCATGGAAATAAGAAATACTAAAACAAAAAATCTTTTCATAGACGTAAAATCTTTGGTTATTTGAAATAAACACAAATTTGAAATCGTAATTTAATTGTTTTTTTTATTTAAGATCACTTGCATTTAAACCATTAAATTACTGTTATTTGCACTGTCATGAAACAAAACATAATTATAATCTCTGTCAATATCGTCGTGGTCATTACACCGTGATGAGGAGGTTATATACTTTGATTTTGCATTAAAGGCCTTCTCGTAAAAACGGGAAGGCTTTTTTATTGACTTTTACCAAATTGAAAATCGTAATAATAATTACTAATTTTATTGTTTTTATGGTTATTTAGGCTTTTTTGAAATACTAGACATCGTAAATTACTATTATTTTGATGTTACTATGCTAATTAGTCAAAATACCTTTATGTTTTAATAAGAAGAGAACCTTGAAGAAATTGGAGAAATTGAAAAAGTACAGTTGGAGAGTAACTACAGATGATACACAGCCAGCAGCGCAAGCAATGTTATATGCTATCGGAATGAAAGAAGAGGATATGCAAAAGCCACTAATTGGTATCGCAAGTACCGGCTACGAAGGCAATCCTTGTAACATGCACCTGAATGATCTTGCCCAAATAGTTAAAAAAGGAATCAACGAACAAGGTTCCGTAGGACTTGTGTTCAATACCATTGGGGTAAGTGACGGTATTTCCATGGGTACTCCGGGTATGCGTTATTCCCTCCCTTCCAGGGAAATTATTGCCGATTCCGTAGAAACTGTAGTAGGTGGTATGTCGTATGATGCGGTGGTAACTGTAGTAGGTTGCGACAAAAATATGCCCGGTGCCATTATGGCCATGCTTCGTTTGGATCGTCCCTCGATAATGGTCTACGGTGGAACCATAGCTTCAGGGTGCCATAACGACAAAAAGTTAAATATTGTTTCTGCGTTTGAAGCCTGGGGCGAAAAGGTTGCAGGAACTATTTCGGATGAAGATTTTAAACAAGTTGTAAAAAAATCGTGCCCCGGTGCCGGTGCATGTGGTGGTATGTACACAGCCAACACCATGTCGTGTGCCATTGAGGCCATGGGTTTGGCTTTGCCTCATAACTCATCAAACCCGGCAGTAGGACCAGACAAAACTGCCGAATGCTTTGAAACCGGTAAATATATTCAGCATCTGCTTGAAAATGATATAAAACCTTCGGATATAGTTTCACGAAAGTCGTTTGAAAATGCCATTACAGCTGTTGTTGCCATGGGAGGATCTACCAATGCGGTACTACACTTTTTGGCAATAGCCCATACGGCAAATATCGATTTCGATATGAAAGATATTCAGGCCATAAGCGATAGAACTCCTTTATTGGCCGATTTCAAACCCAGTGGTAAATACCTCATGGAAGACCTTCACCAATTCGGTGGAACCCCTGCTGTATTAAAATACTTGCTGGATAAAGGCTTTTTGCATGGCGATTGCCTCACTGTAACAGGTAAAACCCTGGCCGAAAACCTGAAAGATGTAAAAGCTATCGGTGAAGGACAAGACATAATTGTACCGGTTGAAACTCCTTTGAAAAAAACAGGTCACCTACAAATATTATATGGAAACCTGGCAGAAAAAGGATCTGTAGCCAAAATTACAGGTAAAGAAGGATTGAAATTTACCGGCCCTGCCCGTGTTTTTGATAGTGAATATGCAGCCAACGATGGCATTCAAAACAGGGAGGTAAAAGAAGGCGATGTAATAGTAATTAGGTATGAAGGCCCCAAAGGAGGGCCCGGTATGCCGGAAATGCTTAAACCCACTGCGGCCATTATGGGCGTTGGACTTGGTAAAAGCGTAGCTTTGATTACCGATGGTCGTTTTTCTGGGGGAACTCACGGCTTTGTGGTAGGACACATTACGCCTGAAGCTCAGGAAGGCGGATTAATCGGTCTGCTAAAAGATGGTGATATGATTACTATTGATGCCGAAAACAATATACTTGAGGCAAGTATTTCTGAAGAAGAAATTGCAAAAAGAAGAAAAGAATGGGTTGCTCCACCATTGAAAGTAAGCAGAGGAGCTTTGTATAAATACGCAAAAAATGTGTCGTCCGCTTCAGAGGGATGTGTAACTGATAAATTTTAGAAATATGGAATCTGCAATTGAACCCGCTAAGGCGAAAATTGAAAAAAAGCTGAAAATTTCCGGATCAGAAGCATTGGTTAGGTCATTATTGGCTGAGGGTGTCGATTTAATGTTTGGATACCCGGGTGGAGCTATTATGCCTGTTTACGATGCTATGTACGATTTTCAGGATCAACTTCACCATGTGTTGACCCGCCATGAACAAGGAGCAATACATGCTGCTCAGGGTTTTGCCAGAGCAACAGGTAAAGTGGGTGTGGTTCTTGCCACTTCAGGCCCCGGAGCTACAAACCTTATTACAGGTATTGCAGATGCCATGATCGATTCTACTCCTTTGGTTTGTATTACGGGACAGGTGTTCAGCACATTACTGGGTACAGATGCTTTTCAGGAAACTGATGTAGTGGGCATTAGCATACCCGTAACAAAATGGAACCATCAGGTAACACGTGCCGAAGAAATACCTGAGGCTATTGCCAAAGCGTTTTACATTGCCAAATCGGGAAGACCCGGCCCTGTACTTATTGATATTACTAAAGATGCACAGGTTCAGGAATTTGATTTTTCATATAAAAAGTGTGAAGAAATAAGAAGCTACCACCCCATTCCTGCCCTCGACAAAAGCATGGTAGAAAAGGCAGCCAAACTGATTAATGAGGCCAAAAAACCTTATTTGTTGTTTGGCCAGGGTGTTATTCTTTCGCATGCGGAAGCCGAGTTGAAAGCTTTTATAGAAAAAACCGGCATCCCGGCAGCCTGGACAATTTTAGGATTGTCTGCACTGGAATCCAACCACCCTTTAAATGTAGGAATGTTGGGAATGCACGGAAATTACGGCCCCAACCTTCTTACCAACGATTGCGATGTATTAATTGCAGTGGGAATGCGCTTCGACGATAGGGTAACCGGAAAAGTTTCCGACTATGCTACCCAGGCAAAAATCATTCATCTGGAGGTAGATCCGTCTGAAATTGATAAAATCATAAAAGCCGATGTGCCCTTACTTGGCGATGCCAAAATTGGCTTAAAAGCATTATTGGAAAAAGTAAAACCCAATGAGCACAAAGAATGGTTACAACGTTTCAGGGACTGCGACAAAAAGGAATATGAAAAAGTAATCAAAGACGAGCTGTATCCTTCAAAACCTGAACTTACTATGGGTGAAGTAATAAGGATGATTGCTGAAAAAACGGCAGGTGATGCCATCATTGTAACCGATGTTGGCCAGCACCAAATGGTAACATGCCGATACAGTAAATTTATAAAATCAAAAAGCAACATTACTTCAGGAGGCCTGGGTACCATGGGCTTTTGTCTTCCTGCTGCCATTGGAGCTAAAATGGGCGCCCCGGACAGACAAGTAATTGGTGTAATTGGCGATGGGGGATTTCAAATGACCATCCAGGAACTGGGTACTATATTCCAAACGGAAATTGATGTAAAAATATTGATCCTGAACAACCAATTTCTGGGTATGGTAAGGCAATGGCAACAAATGTTTTTTGACAAAAGATACTCGGCTACTGAAATGGTAAACCCGGATTTTCAGAAAATATCTGCCGGATACGGTATAGAATCAAGAAAAATTGATTCGCGTGATGTCCTTGAAGATGCTATCGACACATTCCTGAATCACAAAGGATCTTATTTACTTGAAGTAATTGTAGGCAAAGAAAATAATGTTTTCCCCATGGTACCCGCCGGTTGTGCAGTATCGGAGATCATTTTAGAATAAGGAGGAAAAATGAATGTAACTAAAAAAGAATTTACTATTTCGGTATTCAGTGAAAACCATGTAGGGGTTTTGCACAGAATTACCACCATTTTTACCCGAAGAGGTATTAATATTGAAAGTATTACCGTTTCCGAATCGGAAATTCACGGAGTGCATCGTTTTAATATTGTGGTTACTGAAACGGAAGATCATATTAAAAAAGTAGTGAAACAAATTGAAAAACAAATTGAAGTTCTTCGTTCATTTTACTACCCTTTAAGCAAAATTATTTATCAGGAAATTGCACTCTACAAACTTCCTATTAAAGCTGTTCAAAATGGTGCTGGCATTGAGCAAATCATACGTGATAACCATGCCAGGATACTTACTGTAGAAAAAGATTTTTTGGTAATTGAAAAAACAGGGCATAAAGGAGAAACCCAGGCACTTTTCGAACAATTGGAGCCTTTTGGACTTCTGGAATTTGTGAGATCAGGGCGCGTAGCATTGGCCAAATCTGCTAAAAGTTTCAAAGATTATCTCAAAGTACCTGAACTGGGCAAACGTATTACCGAACAGGAAGTACGCGAAATGGCAGAAAAAATAGACTAAAAGAATAAACAAATACATATTAAATAAACAAAACACAATAATTATGGCAAAGATCAATTTCGGGGGTGTTGAAGAAAACGTTGTAACCCGGGAAGAATTCCCTCTTGACAAAGCAAGGGAAGTATTAAAAGACGAAACTGTAGCTGTTATTGGCTATGGTGTACAAGGACCCGGACAATCTCTGAACCTCCGTGATAACGGAATAAATGTAATTGTAGGTCAAAGAAAAGATTCTAAAAGTTGGGATAAAGCTGTTGCTGATGGCTGGGTACCTGGCGAAACTTTATTTGAAATTGAAGAAGCTTGCGAAAGAGGAACGATCCTTCAGTATCTTCTTTCTGATGCAGGTCAAATCCAACTTTGGCCCACAATCAAAAAATACCTTACTCCTGGAAAAGCATTGTATTTTTCTCATGGTTTCGGTGTAACTTATAAAGAGCGTACTGGCATTATACCGCCGGCCGATGTAGATGTTATCTTAGTAGCACCTAAAGGTTCAGGTACAAGCTTAAGAAGAATGTTTTTGGAAGGCAGGGGTCTTAACTCCAGTTTTGCTATCCACCAGGATGCAACAGGTCGTGCAAAAGACCGTGTAATTGCACTCGGTATTGGTGTAGGTTCAGGTTATCTTTTCGAAACGAATTTTAAAAGTGAAGTATATTCTGACCTTACAGGTGAAAGAGGTACTTTAATGGGTGCTATTCAAGGTATTTTTGCAGCACAGTATAACGTATTGAGATCAAAAGGCCATAGTCCTTCTGAAGCTTTCAACGAAACTGTTGAAGAACTTACTCAATCACTTATGCCATTGGTTGCAGAAAATGGTATGGATTGGATGTATGCCAACTGTTCTACTACTGCACAAAGAGGTGCTCTTGACTGGTGGAAAAAATTCAGAGATGCTACAGAACCTGTTTTCAATGAATTATACGAAAGTGTTGCTTCAGGAAACGAAGCTCAAAAATCAATCGATTCCAACAGTAAATCTGATTACAGAGTGAAATTGGAAGAAGAATTGAAGGAGCTACGCGAAAGTGAAATGTGGCAGGCAGGTAAAGCAGTTCGTGGTTTGCGTCCTGAAAATTAATTGATTTTATGAAGACAAGCACAACGTACTATCCAGCATTGGAAGATATCCACAAAGCAGCTTTAAGGCTTCGCAATGTGGCTCTAAAAACCCCATTAATGCCCAATTTATTCCTTTCTGAGGAGTTTGGGGCAGAAATTATGCTCAAAAGAGAAGACTTGCAACCTGTACGTTCCTACAAAATCAGGGGCGCTTACAACATGATTAGCAGTCTTTCCAAAAAGCAACTTGAAAACGGGGTGGTTTGTGCCAGTGCCGGAAATCACGCACAAGGTGTGGCGTATGCTTGTCAAAAATTAAAAATAAGGGGCTGGATTTATATGCCAGCCCCTACTCCCAAACAAAAAATCCATCAGGTAAAAATGTTTGGAAAAGAATTCGTGGAAGTAATCCTTACCGGAGACACTTTTGACGATTCATTTGCTGCTGCCTCTGCTTTTTCTGAAAAAAATAATGTAGCATTTATACACCCTTTCGATGATGAAAAAGTTATTGAAGGGCAAGGAACCATAGGATTGGAAATTCTGGAGGATTCAGATAAAAAAATCGACTACCTTATACTACCCATTGGTGGAGGTGGACTCGCCTCCGGGGTTTCGTCGGTATTTAAAAACCTGAGCCCCGACACAAAAATTATTGGAGTAGAGCCTGCAGGAGCTCCCGCCATGTTTGAATCTATAAAACAACAAACACTGGTTACTCTCGAAAAAATTGACAAGTTTGTAGACGGTGCTGCCGTGAAAAAAGTCGGAGCAAGAACTTTCGAAATTTGTAAAAATAATCTCGACCGGGTAATTACCGTAGAAGAAGGAAAAATTTGCAGTACTATTTTGCAGTTGTACAATCACGATGCGATTGTTGTAGAACCTGCTGGCGCACTAACTATTTCAGCCCTTGATCAACTATCAGAGGAAATTAAAGGAAAAAGAGTGGTTTGCGTAGTAAGTGGTAGCAACAACGACATTACACGTACGGAAGAAATCAAGGAAAGATCTCTTTTATATGAAGGGTTGAAGCACTACTTCATTGTTAAATTCCCTCAAAGAGCAGGTGCTTTAAAGGAGTTTGTGGAAGAAGTTCTCGGCCCGGACGATGATATTGTACATTTTGAATATCATAAGAAAACCAACCGTGAATCC
>JAOUKG010000783.1 GCA_029882725.1 Cyclobacteriaceae bacterium | reverse complement strand
TTTTTCCCCTTTTGCAGGCAGAAGTTTAATACCTACTTTTTTATAATCATCGTAAGCAAGCCAGGCTATTGCCCAAAAATGTGGGAATTGCCATATAAATTGTATTCCGAAAATAATCAAAGCTTCATGACTAATAACTCCAGTTGCAGCAACCCATCCTAATAAAGGAGGCAAGGCCCCGGGAATTGCTCCTACAAACACAGCTACAGGACCAACTCTTTTAAGTGGTGTGTAAACAAAACCATATAAAACCAAAGAAACAAATGATAAAAATACGGTGAGTGGATTACTTATCATCCACAATAAAACCAACCCAGATGATGCACTTAAAGTACTTAAAACCAAGGCTTCGAAAACACTAACCCGGGAAGTTGGTAAAGGACGGTTTTTAGTTCTGTCCATCTTTAGGTCGATTTTTCTTTCAATTATCTGGTTGATAACAATACTACCTCCAGAAACCAAAAAACCACCTAAAGATACCAAAAACAATAACCCCCAATCGGTATTTGATTTTCCCGCTAATAAATAACCAAAACCACAGGAAAAGGCTACTAAGAAACTTAAACGGAACTTCATCAATTCCATATAAGCTCGAAGTTTTAAGCCAATATTACCTATGTTACTATGGTTAATTACAGCGATCAATTTATTAATAAATTAGTGGTTGTCACCTTTTTTAATTACAATATCTTCACCCTCAGACTCCAACTTAATTTTTTCATTCTCTTCGTCTGTATTTGACTCAGGAGTTTCGGAATAAGGAACTGTCTGTGGTATAAAATCCTCTGGAGCATTCGGCTTGCTATAATCATAAGGCCATCGGTATACAGTTGGAATTTCACCAGGCCAGTTACCATGTTGTGGTACACGTGGGGTTGTCCATTCCAGAGTATTACTTTTCCAAGGATTCAAAGGTGCCTTTTTACCTTTATATATACTGTAAAAGAAGTTAAACAAGAATATTAATTGTGCGAAAAAGGTTATTATCGCAGCAATACTTACATACATATTCAAGTCAGTAAAATCATTGAAAGCATTAAAGTTCGTAAACGAATAATAACGTCTTGGATAACCTGCAATACCTATGTAATGCAATGGGAAAAACACGAAATACACACCTATAAAAGTCAAGAAAAAGTGTATATAACCCAATTTTGCACTCATCATTCTACCAAACATTTTCGGAAACCAATGATAAACCCCTGCTAACATCCCAAAAAAGGCGGCACTTCCCATAACAAGGTGAAAGTGAGCAACCACAAAATAGGTATCATGTAATTGAATATCTACAGCGGAATTACCTAAAGCAATTCCAGTTACACCACCAGAAATAAAGAATGAAACTAATCCTAAACTAAATAACATACCGGGTGTAAGATTAATATTCCCACCCCATACTGTAGTAATATAGTTAAATACTTTGATAGCAGAAGGAACAGCGATAATCAAAGTCAATAAAGTAAATACACTACCTAAAAATGGATTCATTCCAGTCACAAACATATGGTGAGCCCACACAATAAATGATAAGAAACCAATACCAATCATTGAACCAATCATGGCATAATAACCAAAAATAGGTTTACGTGAGTTCGTACTTATTACTTCAGAAGTTATACCTAATGCAGGTAGTAAAACAATATATACTTCAGGGTGTCCAAGGAACCAAAATAAATGCTGGAATAAAATGGGACTACCTCCGTGGTTAGAAAGTGCTTCACCATTAATATATATATCTGAGAGATAAAAACTAGTACCAAAACTTCTATCAAAAATCAATAATAATGCAGCACTAAAAAGTACAGGAAAACTTAATAAACCAATTATGGCTGTCAAGAAAAAGGCCCATATAGTTAAAGGTAGTTTTGAAAATGACATACCTTTTGTTCTCATATTAATAATGGTGGTAATGTAATTTATTCCACCTAATAATGTAGAAACAATAAATAAGGCCATCGCCACTAACCACATGGTCATTCCAAGACCAGCACCAGACATTGCCTGAGGTAAAGCACTTAACGGCGGGTAAATAACCCAACTACCAGAGGCAGGACCAGTTTCAATAAACAGAGAACAGAACATTACCACACTGGATGCGAAGAAAAACCAGTAGGACAACATATTCATAAACCCAGAAGCCATATCACGTGCTCCAATTTGTAAAGGAATAAGGTAATTGGAAAAAGTCCCTGATAAACCAGCTGTTAATACAAAAAATACCATGATGGTACCATGCATTGTTACCAGTGCCAAATAAAATTCAGGATCTAATT
>JAOUKG010000055.1 GCA_029882725.1 Cyclobacteriaceae bacterium | reverse complement strand
GCATATTGCCGGTGGAAGAACCCATAAAAACTTTAATACCACAAACTCTGGAAGAATCTGTTTTCAATACCTCCTGAAGGTTGTCATTACTTGCCCCCATAAAAAATGAGTAATTGGCCAGACTGTCTTTTGAAGCAATGGCATATTTTTCTTCCAACAATTCCTGGGTGAGAGTATTGGGTACCGTATTGGGCATTTCCATGAAACTGGTTACCCCACCAGCCACCGCAGCTCTGGATTCTGTAAAAATATTGCCTTTATGGGTAAGACCCGGCTCACGAAAGTGAACTTGATCATCAATAGCCCCGGGTATTGTAATTTTACCTTCACCATTTATTTCATTAATTCTCCCCTCAACAGAAATTTGTGGTGAGATTTGCTCTATCCTTCCTTGATTTATCAGGATATCAGTAAGTTGGGATTTACCCTCATTGATAAGCTGAGTATTTCGAATTATGTATTTCATGCTTGCTTTTTTAAACGGTAATGCAAAATAGTGTAAAGATTTCTATACAATGTAGGTTATTGGGTAAAATTTAAACTAATAGAACACTGAATGTGTTATAAATTTGTATAAATGAACAGTGTAAAAGAAAATATGATAACAAGGCAACAGGCTCAGGATATTCTGGAGGAAATGACGGATAATGAAAGTTTACTAAGGCATGCCAGAAGTATTGAATTGGTGATGACTGCCTATGCTGCTAAATTGGGGGAAGACATGGAAAAGTGGAGTATCACAGGATTATTGCATGATGCCGATTATGATAAATACCCAGATCAACACCCCAAATTGATAGTTGATAGAATAAAGGAAATGGGAGATGAGGAGATTGCTTATGCTATTTCTGCCCACTATACAAAATGGGGGAACCCTTGTAAATCTATGTTGGACAAGATGTTGTTGGCTTGTGATGAACTGACGGGTTTTGTTATTGCTTGTTGCCATGTGAGGCCCGGCGGGATAAATACATTAAATTCTAAATCGGTTATTAAAAAGCTAAAATCGAAAGGGTTTGCCGCTAAAGTAGATCGTGATGAGGTGTATTTTGGTGTTGAACAAGCAGGCCTTGACCTGAAAGAACATATAGAATTTATTATTGGGGTTTTGAAAAATCATCAAGAGGAATTACTGATTTCCGATAATTGATTTATGGAAAATTTTTGTTTTCTGCATCTTTTATAAAACATATAAATAGCCGTATTCAAGGCTGTATTTTTTAATTTTAATTTGGTTTAATAAAAAGAGAGCATTATGAAAACAGTAGTAGGTTTATTCATCATTTTCGGTGTCCATGTAGCATTGGCCCAAAACCCGAAAGACATAAAATCGGATATTGGGGATGTAACGGTGTACCTCAGGGGGGCGCATGTAACACATTTCGCAAAAACAAGAATAAATGCAGGGGAAACAACGCTTCTTTTATCAAACCTGTCATCATCACTTGACCCTTCCAGTATTCAGGTAAAGGGGGTAGGTTCTTTTACACTTACTGGTGTAAACCATCAAATAAATTACCTGAGGAAAACACAGAATGATCATAAAATTGACAGTCTTGAAAGCCTGATAAAACGCACTCAGGGAGCAATCAACCTTACTCAGGCTCGTAAAGAGGTTTTGTCTGAAGAGTTAAACTTATTAAATGAAAATAAAAATTTGGGAGGAACCAATGGTTCCGATATTCCGGAATTGAGAACCGCTTTACAATTTTATCAAACGGAATTATTGAGAATTAAGAAGTCCCAAATAGCTGAATCGGATCAATTAGCCGAACTTAACCTTCAGCTTAACTCTTTACGAAACCAGTTGAATACTATAAGCAGACTTCGGAAACAGCCCACCAGCGATGTAGAGGTGAAGGTTTATTCCAGTAAAACTATCGATATACAGTTGGAAGTGTCCTATTTTACTCCCAATGCAGGTTGGGTACCCTCTTACGATATCCGTGTAGAGGATATTAAGAATCCGATAAAACTTACTTATAAAGCTCAGGTTTACCAAAATACAGGAGAAGATTGGAACAAGGTGAAACTTACTTTTTCGAATGCGAATCCCAATCAGGGGGGTACAGCTCCTCAATTAAATCCATGGTATTTGAATATAGTACAGCCGAAAAATAAAAGACAGAATTATAGTTCTGTTAGTAAGCAGTTACAAGGTAAAGTAGCGGGGATTGCTATGGAAGAACCAAGCGCTGCTAAGGAAGAAATGCTGGAAGAGATGGTTATTATGAACACAGAGGTGGTGGAAAGTCAAACCTCTTTTCGGTTTATAGTTCCTATGCCCTATACGGTAAAATCCAACGGAGATCGAATTTCTATAGATCTTAACCAATATCAAATACCAGCGAAGTATGAGTATTATGCAATTCCTAAGCTCGATCCGGATGCTTTTTTGATGGCACGTGTTTATGATTGGGATCAATATGCGCTGCTTGGGGGTCAGGTAAATTTGTATTTTGAAGATGGTTTTGTGGGTCGGTCATTTTTGGATCCGGAGTCGGCTAGGGATACCTTGGATTTATCGCTTGGGAGAGATAAAAGTATTGTAATTGAAAGGAAAAAAGTAGATCAATATACCAGGACAAAAACAGTAGGAAGTAATAAAGTTGAGTCCAGAGGCTACACTATTGAAGTACGCAACAAAAAAGGACAGGAGATAAATTTACTTCTGTTTGATCAGGTGCCTATTAGTGCTCATAGTGAAATTGAAGTGAGGGAGGTAAAAACTGGCGGAGCTCAGTACAATACGCAAACTGGCGAACTTAAATGGAAAATGATTATTGCACCGGGAGAAACTTTAAAAAGAGAATTTCAATTTGAAATAAAGCACCCCAAAAGCAATATTATCAGGATTGAATGAGTCTAATTGAAGTGAATTGGTCCTTATTTAATTATTTATAATTCTCTATATTAGCGAGTGGCAGGTTACTTTTGTCACTCGTTTTTTTATTTATTGCAGAATTACATCAATATGGAACATTTTTTGTCGTTTTTAACATGGATAGAATGGGACACCAAGTATTATGGAGTCAAGCTATACGACAGCGATTTTATGGAGCTGTTCATCCGTTTTTCCTTTAATTTATTGGTGGCTTTTATAATTATCTATTATAATTATTACAAGCATCACAAGAAGTCGCAATACACATTTACCTTTTTCATTTTTAACATACTGATATTTTTCATTTCCTATATGATGGCCAGTGTAAAGCTGGAATTAGGGTTTGCATTCGGTCTTTTTGCAATATTTTCTATTTTGAGGTATCGAACAGATCCTTTACCTATTAAAGAAATGACATACTTGTTTATTGTCATAACTGTAGCCGTTATCAATGCCATTACAACCAAAAAGGTGAGCTATTTTGAATTGTTCTTCACTAATTTCATTATTGTATTTTCCTCTTATCTTATCGAAAGAATATGGTATAATAAAGAACTACAAAAAATTAATATTGAATATCCGGTTTTTGAAAATCTACATGTAAATCAACATAAAAATATTCTCAGGGAATTACAAAGCAGTACCGGGTTGGATATCCACCACTTTGAAATCAATAGCATTGATTATTCTAAAAAAACCATGAAAATCAAGATTCATTATAAACCTTGATATTTTTTTAATTTAAAATTTATGAAAAGACACTTTTTAATTTCCATCTGCATTGCCTTATTCGGAGTAATAAGTCTAAATGCGCAAAACCTTGATCAAGAACTGTGGGCTGATATAAACGCTTCCAAAAAACTTTTTAAAAATGCAGATTTAGGTGTTGAGGTAGGTTTTAGAATGGATAACGGAATGAGTTCTCCGAAGATTACTTATTTTGAGCCTGATTTTTCATATGAAATATTCAAGAACTTTGAGGCTGCACTTTCCTATAGATACAGTATTTTACCTGGAGCAACTCCTAATAGCGAAAACCGTTTGGCACTGGCCTTATCCTATGAAGTGGAAGTTGGGAAAGTAGATATAAGTTACAGAACAAAATTTCAGCAAGATTATATTCCGGCAAATTCAAACGAGCCTGTGTGGAGAAATAAACTCAAATTTGATTACAACATGTCGAAAAAGTTGGACCCGTTTCTTGCCACAGAGTTGTTCTATGATGCTGGTACAGGTAGGGAATTTGAACAATTCAGAGTGGTAGTGGGTGCTGAAATAGATTTACCAAAAGGAAAAGATGTTTCTGTATATTACATGTTACGAAACAAATTTAATGTGGGAAATCCAGGCAACATTCACGTTATTGGTGTAAGTTTCAATTTTGGTAAAATAAAGAAGCGTGATAAAGGAGATGAATAGAATTCGTGCTTGATTTGTCCAAAGAGGAGGTTATATCAACTTTTTTATCATAAGATTTTAAATGCCCAGAAGATTAAAAAAAAGATTAGGGCACCAGAGCCGTATACTTTCAAAATTTTTATACGATTTTGGGTATCTTCCCACCAAAGTAAAATACTTGGGTTTATAAATCCAAAAAGGACACAAACCAGGCAAAACCAACCTAACACATAAAATATAGTATTGAAAAATTCCATTGAAGCAATAAACTTATAAAATTAGTTTCTTAATTCTATAAGTAATTATAAAATTGCCTAAAGAAAAAACCCATCTGAGTGAATTCGGAAATTGCTTTAATTGATGTATTTGAAAAACACCTGCCAGAGGGGTATGGTGACTTGTGTTTGCAATTATGGAAAGAATACAGGTTTACACTAAAAATTACACCTACCCGCAAAACAAAGGTAGGAGATTATAGATTTGACCAACGAAATAACCGTCATAGCATAAGTATTAATTATAATTTAAACCCGTATGGGTTTCTAATTACCTATTTGCATGAAGTGGCGCACATGCAGGCCATGCTTGAATATGGACCAAAAATTGGTCATCATGGTGCAGAATGGAAAAGTACTTTCAGAAGGTTGCTTATTATGGCCTTAACTATCAATAAACTGCCTGTAGATATTACTACCGCATTGGCCAAATACGCAAAAAATCCCAAAGCAAGTTCCTATTCAGATCCGGCATTGGTAATGGCATTATCCAGGTATGATGTTCAAAAAACGGGATCTTTTTTAACGGAATTACTACAAGGTCAGGATTTTGTTTTTCAGGGAAAAACCTATAAAATGTTGAAGAAAAGAAGGACAAGGGTGTTGTGTGAAAGAGTTGATAATTGCAGAAGATATCTTATATCTGGACATGCACAGGTGCAAGTATTGGAATAGTACACACTAAAGTTTTTAGTCTTTTCAACTCCCCGTTTTTTCCTTAAAGCTGTAAATATGATTTATTAAGGCATCAATCCAGGAAGTGTCTATGTCCCACTCTGTTCCAAGATAAGCATCTCCTTTTCGTAGGTCTTTGATATAAAATTTTGTAGCATCTTGTGTTAGCGATACCGGAACCATGCTGCTTTCAGAACCCCTTCGTTTTACAGCCATATAATGCGTTACACCCTCTTTCGACGAATATCCCAATAGGTTTCGTAATTCATCTTGTGGAGCTTCTATATACCTGAGGATAAAATTAAAACCCAGTTTTAAAAGTTCGTCTTCAGGAATAGAATTATCTACAAGTTCAAATTCAAAAGGATAATGTTCTTTTAGTGAATTCTCTAAAAGGAAATCTCTTTGAAGGTTACCGGTTTTGGGAACGGCCAGTTTATTTGTTTTTAAATTGATTGAAAAGAACAAGGATGACTTCCCCTTTATGGGGTTTGTTAAGGGACCCTTTTCAGGTACGGTGTTCAAAAGGAAATTAGATCTTTCAAATCCGGAGTTTGATGATTGTACATATAAACTCCTGGTGATTTCTTTGAAATTTCCTTCACGTTTCCAACCTGCGATATTTACGTTTGATGTAAGAAAGGGTTTATCGAGAGAAGTCACAAAGATGGCACTATTTTCACCGGCGTATTTAACAAAGATTAAATTGGAAATTTCCCGATTTTCGAAATCTTCAATATAGGATTGGAGCACATCTTCTCCTGAAAATACTAATTTGAGATTATAATAGGCAACGGCGTCTATTCCTGATTTACTGATTTCCAAATGGAAAGCCTGAGTTACTCGGTCCCACTCCTTTGGATTATCTGTAGCCATGTCTATAAACACGGTAGATTTAGTTGTTAAAAGTTTTTTTGGAAGGCTGTCGTAAGCATAAACCTGATTAAATTTGGCATCAAAAATCTGCCCCCTGAGGCCAGTGGTTATTGAAATAAAAAGTGTAATAAGTATTATCCTCATAGGTAATTATAACGAAATCAAAAGTGATTTCGTGTTTTTCAATGAGCAAACAATTGACTCATATCTTTAAAGGATTTAAATTCAAGTGCATTGCCACTTGGGTCGAGAAAAAACATTGTAGCTTGTTCACCTACCTGCCCGGCGAACCGTATGTAGGGTTCAATTACAAATTCTATACCTTTTGCTTTTAATTTATCTGCAAGCGCATGCCATTCTTCCCAGGGAAGTACAACACCAAAATGTCTCACAGGTACATTTTTACCATCCACAGCATTGGTTTTATCTTGGCCCAGTAACTCTGGAGCTAAATGAGCAACCACCTGATGTCCATAAAAATCAAAATCAATCCAGTCTTCTGAAGATCTTCCTATACCACAATTTAATAATTTAGTATAAAATTCTTTGGCTTCCCCAAGGTCCCGGACCGGAAAGGCCAGATGAAAAGGTCTTTTCATAATGGTACAAATTAAATGAAATTTATTCGATTTCTATATAAATACCTTTCCCATCTTCTTTTACCTTCCAGACTTCAGCATCATTGGTTTGTTGCTGGAACTCCCTACCAGTATTAAGGTCATAGCAATAGGAATGAAGAGGGCAAATAATTTCACCATGCGGATTTATAGTCCCCTCGCTAAGTGAAGCCTTGCTGTGGGGACAGGCATCCTGAATAGCAAAAAATTGATTTTCGAACCGAGCAAGACAAACCTTTAAATCTCCTATTACCACTCTTTTAGCTTGTTTTTCTGGAATGGAATCCAATGCTTTAGTGCGGGATTCAAATATTCGGATTTTTTTCATGTAAGCCTTTTTTTAAATAAAATAATATCAGAGGTATAAGAAATTATTTTATTTTTTCTGGGGTATATGAATTGTAAAGGTAGTTCCTTCATTTACAACACTTTCCAAATCAATTTTACCTCCCATAGACTCCACCTGTATTTTGCACAAATGCAAGCCAAGGCCCTTTCCTTCAACATCACTATGAAACCTTTTATATATGGAAAAAATGCTGTCTTTATGTAAATTTAAGTCTATACCCATTCCGTTGTCTTTTACAGTCAACACAAAATCTGATTCTGAAAATCTTGTTTGAATTAGAATAATGGGATCGACATTTCTTCTTTTGTATTTAATTGCGTTGCTTATCAGGTTAAATAGGATACTATTTAAGAAGGCTGGAACTATAGTAACATCATCAATGTCGAGATTAACTTCAATTTTAGCATTTGTTTCTTCAATTTTATCGGATAAACCCTTTAGTACAATTTGTAGGGTTTTCTCCATACTAACTGTTTCACGTTCTCTGTTACTTTCATTTTCTATTTGTAAAATGGAGCTCAGATCGTTCAATACTCCATCAAGATTTGTAATAGATGCTCTTATCTGATTTATAATGGTTTTTCGTTCATCCTCCTCTTCAGAATATTCAAAAATAGTGGATAGCCCCTTAATTTGTGACACATACGATTTCAGGTTATGGGATACAATAAAGGTGAATTGCTCCATTTTTTCTATTCGACTAGCCAATTCCACATTGGATATTTTTAGATTTTCATTTTGCCGCTTTACTTCCTTATTTAGTTCAAGGTTTTTACTTTTAATAATTTCATTTTGACTTTCAATTAATTTATTGGCATTCAATAAATCCTCATTCTGTGCTTGTATTTCATCTTTTTGTAATTCTATTTTCTGGGTTCGGCTATTTACCAAATCCTCAAGATTTGTATTTTGCTCTGCCAGAATTAAATTTCTGTCTTCCTCGAGCTGTTTAAGTTTCTCTATCAAGTTAAAGTTTTTTGTCACTTTAAATACTGCATAAAATAGTACGGGAATGATAATTATCAATAGAGAAAAAGAGAGGAATTTATTTTGTTGAAGAGCTGTATTGTATCTTCTGTTGGCTTTATCTGAAATCTCAGCCTCAAAGGAATATAAGTTGTTTTCAAATTCCTTATAATCTTCGTATGTTGTTTCACCGTAATACTTATTATACATAGCATTAAAGGAGGTCGTATCCTTAATTGAAATATAATCGATCATTTTAACAAGTGAATCCTGATAAACCTTAAATGAAAGTTTAACCTTGTTCAAATACTCTATCGGAAATCCCTGAGGAATAGTTTTTCTTTCTAAAAGGTCAAAAACCAGATTTAAATTATCAACGGATTCCTGATAAACCACTACATTTATGCCTTGGCTATTAAGTGCATAACCTCTCAGTGCCATATCCATTCCATGAAGGTGCCGAACAATATCTTTTGTGCTGAATTTTATACTATCTGTTTTTTGTTGTACGTGGATGTTTTCAACAATAGTTTGAGAAACCTTTACAGATAAAAAAACATTAAATATCAATAATACACTTATAATGATAACTATTATATATAGTATTTTGTGACTATTGATTTTCATTTAAAATGGTACTGGTTAGTATTAAAATGAGTTTTAAAGTTAATTCATTTTTTATATATTAATCATGGTATAATGTTATTAATTTTCAAAATAAATTTATACTCTGATTTAGAAATAAAGAATGGGGTTTATTAATTTAAAACTCATTGAGAGTTATTCGAAAAAAATAATTATTAGGAGTACTCTAATTTTCAGTAAAAACGGCATTTCCTTTGAAAAATACGAGTTATAACTTAATAAAATAATAAATACCTTGGTTTAGTTAAATAGATTTAAATCTTCATTTCTACTTTCCAGCCTTCAATTACATTTTTTACTTCTTCAAACACCTTCGGGAAACTTTTTTTCACTTCATCTGTCAAACCCACAGTCATTGGTTGTATTTCATTAATGGAGATAGTTATCAAGCATATTTCCGGTAACTTATCCCGAATAATGAGTCCCTCTACCAAATCTTTTAGGCCTATATCATGGGCACTTAATGCTGGTGGAAATTCTGTC
>JAOUKG010000782.1 GCA_029882725.1 Cyclobacteriaceae bacterium | reverse complement strand
CGGATGATTGTTTCGTAAGGGTACACAGAAAGTATGTGGTCAACCTTCAATATGTGAGTAAGTTCGATAATTCTGTGGTTGCCATCAATGAAAAGGAGTTGCCCATGAGCAACTCCTATAAGGATGATTTTATGAGTAGAGTGAAGAAAATTTAGTCCTATAATTTTTCATCTACCTTGGCGAAAAATGTTTCTATTGCAGTATTGATATTCTCAGTAAGCCATTTCTCAGAGTCTTTAATCATTTCATCTTTTACTTCAGGAGCAAAGAATTTTTCCCAGGCTTCCAGTATCGCTTCCTTACGTTCATTTGATTCTGTTTCTATCGTTATGATTTTTGTTTTTACAACGGTCTTTTTTTCTATCGTAAGATTATTGAAGCTGGTTCTTGCCAAATTTTTTCCCTTTTTTCCTGCTTTTGCTTTCTCCTTAAGAACAAGTGTGTAGCTACTGGCAGTAAAATCAGCCAATTTCTTAACTTGAAATGTAGTTCCATCTACTGCTTCCGGTTTTTCCACTTCAAAAACGATAAGTCCTTCAGATGAGGGGATGGTAGTTCCTTCACCAAGATCGGCCCAGTCAACATGAGGTAAAAAACCAGTCAATGTGTGGGTTATGTATTTCTTTGCATTAAGCGATTTTTCATCTAATTTAATTCCCCAGAGTTCTCGGCTTAAATTTTCTTCAGGCCAGGCCTCAATATTCCCTTTTCCGAATCTTTTTTCTGCCTCAGCAAACACTTTATCATTGATTCCGGAAATGAAGGCCTCATCAACTTGTCCAATGATTTGAACATATGACTGATGAGCATTTCGGGAAGAGCCAATTTGTACGGGTACCTTAACAAGGTCCCCAATTTCATAATCACCACCCAGTACATACTCCTTTGCTGATTCTTTGTCGAGCGTTTCCAATACAAATACGTTGACATACACTCCAAAGTAGATTTTTTCTTCTACTTTGGAGATGTACACCTTTGAATTGTTTTGGGAGAAGGTATTCCCTACAATCAACATAAATAAAGCCGACACCAAAAAATACTTTATATTATTCTTCATTATTTTTGAATTCATTTTTTCTATTAAATAATATGTTTATCGTGCAAAATAAGGAAATGAAATACTCTTGAAATTGATAGATTTTACCACATGGGGGGAAACTTTTGTGGCTACATATATATATTTTGTGAACGATGAAAATGGGTTTTAGTAATGACCTTTAAAGTGGATAATCTTGGTTCTTTAACTTTAACTTAACAGTGTTGAATTCGGGTTTAATCAGGCTCATTCAGGGCAATAATGCTTGTTTAAAAATTCAATTATATTTTCAGAGCCACATATTTTCCTGTAGTATACCGATTCGTTAATTTCTATTTTTTTTGTGATACATTTTCCGTTTCCAAATTTATACTCCTCATGAGTTAATTTAGTTTGTTCCAATTCATTTTTTAATTCAAGTCGGTCAATATTAGAGAAGTCTCGGTTTCTTTTCAGAATATCCAACTCTTTATTGAGGTTTTTAATGCTTTTAACCAAAACCCCCTTTTCTTTTGTAATGAGTTCTATTTCACCTTTAAGTTTATTTATTTCTCCCTCATTGCATGAGGTTATCGATATCAGTAGTATAAGCAATAAAAATATATCTTTCATAGTATAAAAAGGGTTTGCACACAATAATCTCATCTGATCTTCTGGGGGCGAAATAGAAACCCCGACCACAATAAAGCAATAGTAAGACCGGCAATAATATGCCATACACCCCACCAGGCCGCAATGAATGTCATACCGCCAAGTGGAAGGTCCTGAGGAAATACATCAGGATTAAAAAGTAAGGCCAAAGCAAGGCCCGAGTTCTGAATTCCTGTTTCAATGGATACCGTTTTGCAGTTTTTTTTATCCAGCCCAAACAACCTTCCGGAATAATAACCGGTTGCCATGGCCAAAATATTGTGAAACAAAACAATGAAAAATATATAAAAAATATACTTAATGAAAAAGTCATAATTGCTGGTGAAAATAATGATTACTATAGCAGCAAAAATTAAAATGGATAACTTTTTAATTGTAGGCACCATCCTTGCCATTGTTCTTGGAAATTTACTTTTAAGTATCATTCCAGAAAATATAGGCAATGCCAGAATCAGTAACAATGTTTTTATAACACTGACGGCATCGATCTCAAGATTCCTAACAAGATCATACCCTTCATTTCTTGAGTAAAAATGTAGAAACAGATTTCCCCAAAAAGTAAAATTTAAGGGGGTGAGCAGCAAACTTCCAATACTGGA
>JAOUKG010000781.1 GCA_029882725.1 Cyclobacteriaceae bacterium | reverse complement strand
CCTTGTTTGCGAAGTCTACCCTGCCAAATATGCTCGATGTACACCCCCCGTTCCAGATCGATGGCAACTTTGGGGGAGGGGCCGGGATCATAGAGATGCTCATGCAGTCGCATGCCGGAGAGGTACATCTGTTGCCTGCCCTGCCCATGGCCTGGCTGGACGGTGAGGTGAGCGGACTGCGGGCACGGGGTGGTTTTGAAATAGACATGGCCTGGGAAGGTGGGGAGGTGACAAATCTGAAGGTGAAATCGTTGCTTGGCAATGAACTTAACATCAGGATAGATGATCAAGTGTATGTGTTGAAGATGGTGAAAGGGCAGGTTGTTGGATTGGTCGATTTGAAATAAATAATTATTTTTTTAACCTTAAAAAACTATGCCAACCATCATTTGCCAATTTATAATTCGCGAAAATACTTCTCCTGTTAAACGTAAATCGTTATGGGCGATTCCATCTGTTTTCTCAATTCGTACTTCAAATAAGCCTTTTATGCTCTCAGTAATCGATTTATTAAATCCATATGCTGCCCACATGCCTAGCTGGTTGCGGTTTGTAAATAATGCTTCCTCGTGAAATAAACTAACTACATCTTTTCTTTCTCTCTCCCAATCCCAGTTATTTTCTGAAATATTATGAAAGGTTTTGGAAATTCCGAAGGTAGTATATGAGTTGAATTTATTGCTTCGAAATTTAAGTTTAATTCCAATAGGCACTTTTATGGTTTTCATAGCAAAACTGACACTATTGCTGTATGTAGTTAATCCTACAATAATTGTATTGGTCGTTTGATAGTCAGATGATAGATAAAACATGCCTAAATTTAAACCTAGCCGCTCGTTTAAGCGGGGTGAAACAATTTCAATTGCGCCACCTATTGCCAGGGAATTTGACCTTGAAAAGTCGCTCAATAAATGGCTATAACTACCCGTGAATTTTAGTGAAGAAGTATTGAATCCTGAAGTAATGTTAAATGCTAAAGTGGCCCATCGTTTATTTAGTTTATGCGATATAAAAGGAGCCCCGATGCATGAATTGTAATTTTCCAGTAATAATGTAAGCGGTTTTTCTGCAAGTTTAACCTGCATAATTTGTTCTCTTATTTCAGGGCATGCTGGCACTAAATAGCTGGTTATTATACCAATATGTTTATTTTTTTGAGTGATTTTACTGTTTTCACCTATAATTTCAGTGTTTAGTTTAACCAGATCTTCACCATTTATGCCAAAAAAATACAATTCCTTGTATTTGTATAATGAGACTCCTCCGGTAACAAGTTCTTCTAAAAACACCTGTTCATTGACGTCCTTCCGGGTTTCAATCCGTTGGGAAGAAAACAACTTATCATCTATAAACTTATAACTTTTAAGCTCATCTGGTTCGTACTCTTTTAACTCACCATTCTTTTCATTTTTAAAAACACAAATTTGATTTTTTTTTCTGTTCTCCAAGTACGCTATTGTGCCCCTTATGGTATCATTTGTTTGAGTTATGATATAGCCTGCCTTAAATTCTCTGTGCTGTGCATTTAAATAGCTTATCCTGATGAAAATGAACAAAATAATAAATGGAATTATCCTTTTCATAACTTTATTATTTATCCAATAAATATAGAATTAAAACGGTTGAATTAAAACGAATTGCTGTATCAGCTTATTTATATTGATGCATTTAGGGAGAGATATCCTGATCCGATAAAAAATATTGGTCGCATGTGCTCACCTGAGTTCCCTGAGGCCACTCAAGACAGGATAGACTATATCTCTTATAAGGGCAAAGCTATTCAGCTTAATGAAGTCAATATGTTGGATGAACACAGTGTCAAATGGCCCTCTGATCATGCCGCTGTAATGACCCAATTTATATTAAAATGATAATCTTGATTTGAAAAAGAGAAATCAATGCTGTTTACTTAAGGTTTTTAAGTTGGACTACTTCCGATTTCGGGAGACACATGAGTTCACATAGAAAGTAAATAACTTCCTATAAGGAAAAATAGACATCTCTATAGTCAACGAAGTAATCGGCATTGAATGAGGAATATTGACCCTTCTATCACCATATTATTGGGTTTGCATGCCGCCCGAAATTACTGTTTTAAATGCGAGGGCGGGCATCCTTGTATGGAATATGTCACCCCCTCTTGCCCTTATACCTCCCTCTTCCGTCTTACTACTTACTACTTACTACTCTCAATACCCAAACCTTTTAATACTCCTTTCCTCCCTCCGCCAGTTTTCCGCTATTTTTACAAACGTCTCCAGGTGGACCTGTTTCTGGAAAAAAGCCTCCAT
>JAOUKG010000779.1 GCA_029882725.1 Cyclobacteriaceae bacterium | reverse complement strand
CCACTTTTGCTGTAGCGATATTCATAAAAGCATTTTGGAAAGCATTTAATTCCACATCTCCTTCTTCAAAGGCATCAGACACGCGTTTTGTGAGTTCTTTTGTTCCCCCCCCTCCCGGAATAAGGCCAACACCAACCTCCACAAGGCCGATATAAGTTTCGGCTGCAGCCTGAACATGATCTGCATGCAAGGTCATTTCACAACCACCACCCAAGGAAAGGCCGTGGGGAGCTACTGCAATTGGAATGTCAGAATAACGCACTCTCATTAAAGTGTTCTGAAACATTTTTATCATGAAATCAATTTCATCATATTCTTGTTCCAGTGCGTACATGAGGATTAAAGCTAAATTAGCACCGGCACTAAACTGTGCTCCCTGGTTGCCTATAACAAGTCCTCTGTAATCTTTTTCTGCCAGAGTAATGGATTTGTTTACGGCATCAATTACCTCGGAACCCATGGTATTCATTTTGGTGTGGAATTCCAGATTGAGTACTCCATCTCCCAAATCGAATAAAGTAGCGCCTGCGTTGCTAAATACCACCTTGTCCTTTCGAAGGTCATCGAGGATAATAAAGTTTTCTCTTCCGGGAATAGGTAGATAATCTTTTTTATTTATATCATAATATTCTTTTTTCCCCTTATTTACTCTGTAAAAAGAATTGGCTCCTGAAGAAAGCATTTCATACACCCATTGATTGGGTTTATAGCCTGCCTCTTCCATTTTTTTAACCGTTTTCTCTACACCTACAGCGTCCCATGTCTCGAAAGGACCGGCTTCCCAAGCAAAACCGGCACATACAGCACTATCTATTTTAAACAACTCATCGGCAATTTCCGGAATGCGGTTTGAGGCATATTGGAAAAGACCATAGAATGAATCCCGGTAAAAGTCTCCTGCCTTATCTTTCCCTCCCAGCAAAACGGGGAACCTTTGTAATAAATTGTCAATGGGTTTGGTTTGTCCCAATGTTGGAAAAGATACTTTTTGTTTGGGCTTGTACTCAAGATCTTTCAAATCAAGAGTGAGAATTGCTGTTTTTCCTTCTTTGTCTTTGGTTTTTTTATAAAATCCTTGTTTAGTTTTATCCCCCAACCATTGTTTTTCCATTAAAGAGTCAATGATTTTTGGTAGTTTAAAAATATCGCGGGCTTCATCATGGACTAATCCGGCATGAAGATTATTTGACACTTTTACCAAAGTATCCAAACCTACAACATCCGAGGTGCGGAAGGTGGCAGATTTTGGTCGCCCTATTACGGGCCCTGTAAGTTTATCAATCTCATCAACGGTTAAATCATATTTAGCCATGGAGTCCACCACCTTTAGAATGGCATAGATCCCTACCCGGTTGGCAATAAAAGCCGGGGTATCTTTGCATAATACTGTTGTTTTTCCCAGATACAAATCACCATAACTCATAAAGAAATCTATAAGCTCAGGATTGGTTTCTTTGGTGGGAATTATTTCTAAAAGTTTTAAATAACGAGGTGGGTTGAAAAAGTGTGTTCCACAAAAATTCTTTTTAAAATCATCTGAGCGACCATCAATCATCAGGTGAATAGGAATACCGGATGTATTTGAGGTAATAAGTGTACCCGGCGTTCTATATTGCTCTACTTTTTCAAAAATCTGTTTTTTAATATCCAGGTTCTCAACTACAGCTTCTATAATCCAATCATACTCACCAATTTTAGCGAAATCATCTTCAAAATTTCCCGTACTTATTCTCGAAACATATGAGGCGTGATAGAGGGGAGAAGGTTTGGATTTTACTGCTGTTTGAAGTGCAGTATTTACAATACGGTTTTTTACTGCAGCATTCTCAAGTGTGAGTCCTGCTTTTTTTTCAGGTTCAAGGAGTTCTTTGGGGGCAATATCTAAAAGCAATACCTCGACTCCAATGTTAGCGAAATGACATGCAATTCTCGAACCCATAATTCCGGATCCAAGCACGGCAACTTTTCTTATATTTCTGTTTTTACTCATAAGGAATCTGTCAAACAGGTTTTAGTTCTATTAATTCGTTTATTTTATTCATTACTTCAAAAAATGTATTCAACTTACTTTTTGAAATATTTTGATGTACTAAATTATTAAAGTTCATAACGGTTTCAGTAGCAGTCAATTTCTGCTCCTGCCCTTTTTTAGTCAAAAAAACCCGAACTGCCCTTCCATCCTCCGGATCGGGTTTTCGGATAATCAATCCACTCTCTTCCATGGATTTCATTATCCTTGATGTACTCGTAACCTCAAGCCCCATTAGAGGAGCTATCTTCGTCACACGGGTGCCATATT
>JAOUKG010000777.1 GCA_029882725.1 Cyclobacteriaceae bacterium | reverse complement strand
CTAATTGTGGTCTTTAACCAGATTAACCTTCTCTCTTCTTTATCTGTCATTCCAATTCGGTCGGTAACATTGACCAATGCTCGGTTCCGGGCCGTAATGGTTGTCCATTGCGTTGTACTGTCAGGAATGTCCCTTGTTAACTTAATACTATTAAATGGAATGATTTCTCGTCCATAAGGAAAATCAATGGGTTCGGTCACCTGCCAGTTTCGTAAATATCGTGGATCGTATTGTGTTCGATCGTATCCCCCCTCCGGATTCAGGCCTTCGACCTGTCCGGGCCGTATCACGAAATTGGCATAAATCACATTACCATCGAGTGAAATGGATCCGGATGGGCTCAGACCTTCCAGGTTAGGCACATGCAAGGCTGGCTTAACCATGTTATTTACATACACCTTCATTTGACGGCCGGATATTACCAGTTTCACATGATTCCAGCCTTCCTGATAAATAGTAGCTCCGGTCTGGTAATCATCTGAAAGGTCCCAAATACTCACACCATGGGTCAGTGCTGTATATTGCAGGGTTGTTCGTTTAAGAGGACTGGCAGGTCCAAATGAACGAATATAGAAGTGTTCACCTTTTAATCCATCATCAGACGTTCTAAAATAAATGCCAGGAAAACCCAGTCCTGTCAGTTCTACATCATATTCTATGATACCATCGGTAAATTCAATGTCGTTTAAAATCACTCTGACTTGCGGATGCTTCATTTTTATTGCCTTAACCGATCTGTGGGTGACAAATTCCACGAACTCCGAATTGTGTTTCCAATGAGCAGGTTCCATGGGGACTTTTATTTCTTTATTACTCTTTTTTTGCCCAAAGGAAGGAATGATTAATAGCATCACTAATAGGATTGGCATTATATTTTTCATATTAATAGTTTTTTTATGTTTAATTTTATTTAATTTTTTCTATATATACTGCTAAAAATATGATAACAATTCATGGCAATAACCCGTTGAGTTGTTTAATACTGTTCAATTTTGTTCAAAGTAATTATGGTCTTGCAAACTGCTTAAGATACAATGAGAAATACTAAATCATTAATGAAGGAAGTGCTGGTACAGCGCATTGAATCACAAATAGGCTGGGGAAGTGGAAAAAATTGGTCAAACAAGGAATTTGAGGAGTTAAGTGAACAAATTTTTATAAAAACCCGAAAGCAAGTAAGTGTTACCACCCTTAAACGTTTATGGGGCCGGGCTGAGCAAATTGCCAATCCCAGTGTTTCAACACTTGATATCCTTGCTGAATTTGCAGCATATAAAAGTTGGAGGCATTTCCTGGAAGGAAACAAATCATTTCCTGCTAAAAAATCCAATGTAATTAATTTCAAACGGGGAAAATCGGCTTGGAGTATTGTTGTAGTAATTCTTTTACTAGGAGTGGGTGTTATCTGGTTTGGCTTTTCTGATAAAAAGCCTGATCGCCAATCTTCTGCAAAAGATATTGTAACTGATAGTATTTATTTTTCTCTTCAAAAGGTAACTAACGGTTATCCGAATACTGTTATTTTTACATACGATATTGGAAAAAATACCTATGATTCCCTCTTTATACAACAGGACTGGGATATAAGGAAACGCATTCCCTTAAATGAAGCTCAAGGGCTTGTTACCAGTACCTATTATTACCCGGGATATTATTTAACAAAACTGGTGGTAAATGATAAAATTGTAAAAGAGGAGAACCTGTACATACCTACATCCGGATGGGAGGCCTATATTCCCCAAAGTTGGAACGAGGTAACCTATCTGAATCAGACGCAGGTGTTACTTGACAGTACACTAAAGTTAAGTCCTGAAGTGCTTGATCAAATAAATGATGATTCTCTAAAATTCATGTCCTTAACTAATCTTTCAAAAAAGCCTCAAATTAACAGCTCGAATTTTAATCTGGAAACAGAATTCCGTCTGGAGGAACCTTCCAAAAAAAGTATTTGCCGCTTCGTGAGTCTTACCGTTACGGGAACCAAGGACGTAATGTCTATACAATTTAGTATTCCGGGTTGTGTGGGTGATCTCATGTTGTATATAAACCGAGAGATGGTTTCGGGCCGAAATCACGATCTTTCAGCATTTGGTCTGAATATGGAAGAATGGATAAACTGTAAAATAGAGGTAAAGGATAATCAATTGGCCATATTTATAAATGACAAGCCTATACATAATCAACAATTAACCAAGGATCTAGGACAAATTGGTGGCGTTCAATGGACCTTTGAAGGGCTGGGTGAAATTGGTCTTATGCAAATTGAAGACAAAGACAGTAAGATTGATTTTTTGAGTGAGT
>JAOUKG010000778.1 GCA_029882725.1 Cyclobacteriaceae bacterium | reverse complement strand
ACTGAAAATATTTCTACAGAATTGCCCTGATTATGGATTTGAAGTATTCCAAATTTCCCAAAGGCCAATAACTTTCCTTCATCTGATTCTGCAAATCCAAGAACTGGCTGTTCATTAACGATTTCACTATGTTTTATTAGTTCCTCCCCATCATAACTGAATAAACCCTTACTTGTACCAACCCATATCATTCCCAGATTGTCATGGGCAATAGAAGTAATCCGAACCGAAGGCGGAAGTGATATTTCCATCGGGGAATAACTCACCTGCTGGGCAAAGTTTCCACTAAAAACTAAAAGCAGAATAAAAATCAAAAAATAGCGCATATTTGTATTAATACCCCAAACATAAACCTATATAATTGGCAGTCTTTTTCATAAAACAGATTAGCTAATCAGGCAATTCGTGATTTTTTTATAAAGTGTTTCCAGGTCTACTGGTTTAGAACAAAAATCCGTGGCTCCTGCTTCCAAACATTTCCGCTCATCGTCTGGCGAATTACTAGCTGTCAGGGCAATAACAGGCACCTTTGAGTTCAAATCCCTCCTGATAATCCGCATAGCTTCATAGCCATCCATAACAGGCATCATGATGTCCATAAGGACGACATCTATTTCCGGATGTTCCTTTATCTTCGCAATTCCATCCTGCCCATTATTGGCATTGACTACCTGGATATCCTTTGTTCTTAATACAGCTGATAAGGCTAAAATATTGGTTCTGCTATCATCAACTACTAATACAACAATACTCACAATAATTATTTATTTTAAGTTTAATTAGTCAACCAAATTTTCATTAATGAGATCAGATGATCCATATCCACCGGCTTGGAAATATAATCTGACGTACCGGCATCCATACATTTTTCCCGATCGCCCAACATATTCTTTGCTGTAACAGCAATTACAGGAAGTTCCTTCCACTTTTTTCTCAACGCCTTTGTCGCTTCATAACCATCCATAACAGGCATCATCATGTCCATAAGAACAATTTCAATACCCTCTACACTATTCAACATCTCCAGGGCTTCTTGTCCATTATGGGCCTGATATACTACCATATTATAACTTTCGAGTAATTTCACCAATGAATAAATATTATTTTCATCATCATCTACTACAAGTACACCATGACCACTCAACGAGAAAAGCTGATCTGATGAACTAATATTTTCATCCGCAGCAAATTGAAAAGGTATATGTAAATACAAGTGAACCAACTCCTGGATTTTGTCGAACGACCCTGTTGTTTTTATTACAATATTTTCAGCATATTTCTTAATCTTATTTTCCTCTTCCGATGAAAGGCTTTTCCCCGTATAGATAATAACCGGTAAAGACTCCCACTTCTTTTTTCCTTTAATCTCTTTTAACAGGTCATAGCCTGAAATATCTGGTAAGCCCATATCCAGGATAATGAGATCGATAGTATGTTGTCTGAGAATTTCCTTGCCCTCCTCGGCCGAAAAGGCGCTCACACATATTATATCAGGCGATTCGATGAGTTGCTTTAAGGCCATGTGGTGGGCTGCATTATCTTCGATCAATAATACATTATGCAGCCCTTCACCGGTTATTTTTGCAAATTTATCCAACGTCTCCTTCACCTGCTCCCTATCAAAGGGCTTCATCAAAAATCCCACAGCTCCTTTAGCTGCGAATTCAATGGGCCTGACGTCATAAGAAGACATCATAATTACAGGTAAGGTTCTGGTTTCTATATCTGATTTGAATTCATCAATCACATCCCACCCACTTTTCTCAGGTAGCTTAACATCCAGAAAAATACCTTCCGGTTTATATTTCCTGGCATAGTTAAGCGCCCTGGATCCACTTACAGCAATTACACCTTTGTAGTCCATTTCCCGGACAAAACCCAGTAAGGCCTGACTAGTAGCCAGGTCATCCTCAACAATAAGAATCACTTTATCATTGGTGGTTAAAATTGCCCTGTCATCCGGAACATCTTTGGGGACAATGGGTTCTATCCATTCGAGCTTGTCATGGTTTTTCGTTTTTTCTGAACTATCCCCGGGCACATCACCATCAGACAGGTCAGTTGGGCCATCAACGGGCAGAAACAAAGTAAATATACTGCCTTTACCCTCTTCGCTCTGCAGTGTTACTTCGCCCCCAAGCAGGTGGGCAATTTTCCGACTTATGGCAAGACCCAGGCCGGTTCCTCCATAATTTCGTTGAGTAGAACCATCACTTTGTTGAAATGCCTCGAAGACCAGGGCCAGTTTATCTGCAGAAATACCAATCCCCGTATCCAATACTTCAATAGCTATCGCTTTTC
>JAOUKG010000776.1 GCA_029882725.1 Cyclobacteriaceae bacterium | reverse complement strand
TAGAAACACAAAACCAATCAGCATATAAAAAGGATATAACCTTTCAAAAATATTGATTTTGTTGTATACAATTTCCAGGTTTATTTTAGTTTCGGAAGGCATTACCTCAGCACCGAATTTGGCCTGGTATTTTTTAATGGACTCTACAATCTGATCTGAATTGGTATAATCTCCATCTACTATGCTTTTTTGTAAACCCTCCAGATAAAAAGGGATGACTCCTGCAATAAAAAGACTATCAGAGCGATTTAGCCCAACCAAAGGTTCAACAGGTGTCGCCCACTTATTTGCAGGGTGGCCTGGAATAGGAAACATCTTTAAAAATGACCCAAAATACGTCATATAGCAGATGTTTACCCTCTCATCAACGGATATAACTTCTTTGTCCAACTTACTCCTTTCCGAAGGTTTTTTAGCGAAAGCTTCATCAACAAGGGTTTTTAGTTTGTACTCTCCTTCGTGGGTGAAGAAATCCAAAAATGATGCATACTTGTCTTCAATGCCTAAAACAGGATGTAATTCTTTGTGGTTTACCCTGATCATTTTTTCAGCCCTCCATTCTATAGGCTGGGTAATCATTCCTAAAAATACTTGATTGGAACTCAAACCCTTGTAGGAGGCTTTCTTTATTACTTTCCGCAACACTTCACTTCCTACGGTATTTATAGGGGTAATCCGCCCATCGTTGGTTTGCACTAAAATGCTTCCAAAATGTTCAGCGTGTTTTAACTCCGGAACTGGTGGCACTTCTACCTGAGCCAAGGAGGGGAAAGACAATAACAAAGTTAAAAGAACCATCAGCCCTGCTTCCCTCTTTTTATGTATTTGATCAATCAATTTGGAAAGAGTTCCAAAACGTGTGTTTTTAGAGAAAAATATGCCTATTAACCCTGCAAACAAGAAAAAATAGCCCCAATAGGTTACAAAAGTTCCCCAGTAATCATGATTTACACTTAATACTGTACCCTTTTCATCCTGATCGTAAGAACTTTGGTAGAAACGAAAACCCCTGTGTTCAAGAATATGGTTCATATAGATACGAAAAGGTTTATTAACTCCTTGCGATTCGTCATTTAAAATTACCTCACTTGCATAGGAGGACGGGGAGTCTGATCCTGGGTAACGTTCTAACTGAAAATCTTCCAGTGCTATACGAAAGGGCAATTGCAGCATCATAGATCCATAAGCCATACTTACATTATAATCTCCAAGCTGCACCGTTGTTTCTCTTTGAGCCAGACCACGATCTCCTGAAATCGATACAATCTCTGTAGATTGCCCATCAGAAACCTCAAAAGTTACTACATCAGGTAAGTTTTCATTTCCTTTTTCATCTGATTTTACTTCAAGGCGTGCATTTTGTTTAAAATCCGTAAACACAAAATTTGTATTTCCTATTACGTATAACTGTTTTTGTAAAAAAGGATACCATATTCCCGGTTCGTAATGTCCTTCACTTTGATCGGCCATTTTCATAAAACCTACCTCTACAGGGAATTTAGCAATCAATCCTGAATCAGATTCAATGATTTGAACAAAATCGGCTACTGTAGTATCGTTAAATGCCACCAATACCCCTCCCACACTTTGGGTATCTCCACTCTTTAGGTATTTATTAACCCTTCCCTCTTCACCTGCAGTAACGAGTTCCAACACCGGACCCGACCCAAGATCTTCTACCAATATCTGCGTAGCATTGGGTATAAAGCCTGTAGCTTGCACTGTTATTTTATTGGTTTTCGTAGTATAGGTTTCTGAATAATCGGCTCCGGTAAGTGATGAGAAAAGCACCCTTTTATCATTTTCAATTTCAGTTTCAGGGCCACTAATCCAAACAGATACATAGGCGTTGTCGGAAATGAAAGTATTGGATGATTCACCCTCACGTATGTGCATAATGCCTTCAAATCCAATATAACGAGTAATTGAAGCCCCTATCAATACCAGAATGAAGGCAAGGTGAAAAATCAGGGAAACAATTTTTTCCTTTTTATAAAGACGATAGGTGAAAATATTAATGATCATGGTAAATACCAAAAGTCCAAGTAATACTTCGAACCAAGTAGCATTGTAGATAGCCGCTTTAGCGGAAATCGTACCGAAATCATTTTCAACAAAAGTGGCAACACCAATGGAGATACCAAAAGTTAGTATCAAAAATCCCATCGTAGTCATCCCAAAAGCTCTTTTTAGTAATTCCATGGTTTAAGCGAAATTTTTTGCAAAGGTACGGAGGAATTATTGAAATTCCGTATTATAATGTAGAGACGTAGCATGCTACGTCTCTATGGGTTTAATTTAT
>JAOUKG010000054.1 GCA_029882725.1 Cyclobacteriaceae bacterium | reverse complement strand
GCTTAAAGGTATCAATCATTACGGCTATTTCATGGGTTTCCCTGGCTCCAATACTTTTCTCTACTGTTCCGGGATGTGGTCCGTGAGGAATGCCCCCCGGGTGTAAAGTAAAACTGCCTCTTTTTATTCCTTTTCTACTCATAAACTCGCCTTCAGCATAAAAAAGCACCTCGTCTGAATCAATATTACTGTGATTATAAGGAGCAGGAATTGCCTGAGGGTGATAGTCAAATAACCTCGGTACAAACGAACAAATTACAAAATTATTTGCCTGAAAGGTTTGATGCACAGGTGGGGGTTGATGAATCCTTCCGGTAATGGGCTCAAAATCGTTAATGTTGAAAGCAAAAGGCCATAAATAACCATCCCATCCTACCAAATCGAATGGACTATGTTTATACACTATTTGATGCAGTTGACCTTGTTTTTTTACTTTAACTAAATATTGCCCAATTTCTGTTTCGGTAATAATATTACTAGGAGGGCGAATATCCCGCTCACAAAAAGGAGAATGCTCTTCGTGTTGACCCAACTTATTACGGTAGCGATCAGGCGTTTCAATAGGAGAAGCAGATTCAATAACCAATAATTTTACAGGTGCTTCTTCCCATAAAATTTTATATATAGTGGTTCTGGGAATAACCAGATAATCGCCCTTCCTTATTTCAATGGTTCCAAACTGAGATTCAAATAAACCACTGCCCTCATGCACAAAAATTACCTCGTCTCCTTCCCCATTTTTGTAATAATAATCCATTGATCTGGATCCCGGATTACAAATAGCAATGGAAACATCTTTATTGGCCATCAATACCTTCCGTGCATCCAAAAAATCCTCGCCCGTAGTACCAAACTCTGAGGTATTAAGGTGGGTAGGTTTTAAGCCATAATCTTTTATTAATGAAAACCCATAGGGTTCAGAATCCAGCAGAGACTCAATACGTGTAGGTGGATAATGATGGTACAAATTGGAATATACTCCCGAAAAGCCCAGAGAACTTACTAATTCTTCATTAAACAGACCTCCATCAGGTTTTCTGAATTGAATATGCCGCTTGGCAGGAATATTTCCAAGTTTGTGATAATACATTTAAAATTCGGCTCTTTCCAGTTCTTCAGATTTATCAAAAAGCTTTACAGCGCCTTGCAAAACTTCATTTGTCTCATTAAAGATAGGATAAAATCCATCATTTCCCCACACTCTTCGTGCAATTTGTGCTTTAATATGAAGCTCAATAAGGTCTTTATTTTTATTAATATCCTCGGTATCTTTCTTTACTCCATTGGTTTCTCCAATTTTTGCCAATTGCTCAAACATGCTTTTCGACATCTCGAAATTTTTTCGAAAATCATCATATTCCATCTTTTCAAGCTTGCTCTTATTCTCCTCATAATATTTAAAAGCAAACTCCTGCACAGCATTATAGTTAAATAATTTATTCAGGTAAACCGAGTTTTGATTAGTATCCAAGGGTATAAAGTAATCGGGCATTATACCTCCGCCACCATATACAACTCTCCCTTTCAGGGTTTCATATTTTAACGAATCAGCAAATTTTATACTGTCTGAATTGAACAGTTCCCCATTTGTATAACGATTCATAATATCTTCTCCATAATGGTCATTATCGTTGTATGGTTTTTGAATAGACCTGCCACTGGGTGTATAATACCTGGAAATGGTAAGACGAATTTCAGAACCATCGCTTATATTAATTGGCAATTGTACCAGCCCCTTACCAAAAGTACGGCGCCCCACAATAATAGCGCGATCATTATCCTGTAAGGCTCCCGATACAATTTCTGAGGCAGATGCCGACCCTTCATTAACTAAAACCATCAGGGGTCCCTTCTCAAAATCACCAAGAAACTCTGTATTGGCCTCCGAATCAAATTTGAACTCCTTACCTTTTGTGTACACAATCTTTCTCTCTTCGGGTAAAAATTCATCGGCTATTTTTATGGCATGATTCATATACCCACCTGGATTTCCCTGTAAATCCAGAATCAACCTTTCCATGCCCTTTTCCTTAAGTTTGGTCAAAGCTTCTTTAAATTCTGCGTAGGTAGTTGCTGAAAAACGCGAAATTTTGATATATCCGGTAATATCGTCTATCAAATAGCTGGCATCCACTGAATACTGTGGAATCCTGTCGCGAATTATTTCAAATTCAATAAGATCTTTTGAGCCTTTTCGTGCTATTCCTATCTTAACTTTTGAATCTTTAGGACCTTTTAAATAACGCTGAACATCTCTATTTGTAAGATTTGTCCCTGCAATAACTTTCCCATCAACTTCTATTATTTTATCTCCTGCCCGCAAACCTGCTGCTTCAGAAGGTCCACCCGACAGCGGTGAAATAACCACAATGGTATCTTTAAAAATGTTAAACTCAATTCCTATGCCCTCAAAATTACCTTGTAAATCTTCATTGGCCAGCACTTTATCCTCTGCCGAAATATAAACAGAATGAGGATCCAACTTGTCTAACATATGTACAATAGCTGTTTCAACCAACTCTTCGGTATCCACTTCATCTACATAATTTCTGTCTATTTGAGTAAGTACTTCCTTAAATTTTTGCAAACTAATACTTAAACCCTTCGAGTCTGAATCGGGTTTTGAAAATGCGAAACCTATTAATATACCCGCTGCAAGACCCACCGCAAGCAAAAGAGGCGACTTTATTTGATTCATATTGTTGTTGTAATTAGACAATTGATTACCAATTTTAATTTATAACGTAAATAATAAGAATGATGTTCAAATTACTGGACTAAGTGGCAAATTACTTATTTTACACGTACCCACACCAAAATATTCTAAATATCCAAAACCAAAAAAACCAAATTTAAGTACATCAGGTGGAAATCATTGGCATGATTTTTTATATTTGTATCGGTATGGATTTAGCTTATTTAAATAAAAGAACCCTTTCTGAGATTGTAAGTGAAAATTATGTGTTCGCTTCCATACTCTATTATTTTGGGATTCATTTTTTTGAATATTCCAATAAAACCCTGGAAGAGGTTTGTAAAAAAAATAGAATAGATATAAACCGGGTGGTTCAGGAACTAGGGAGAACCATAGAAAATAGTTCCGAATTACCTGCTATATCGAAATATCCAATTGATTTACTCATTGAATATTTAAAACACAGTCATCATATTTTCGCTAAGAAAAAACTTCCCTATCTGGCTTGTATGATTCAAGCTTTAAAAGTTGAAAATCCGAAATATCATCAACAACAGGAAGATTTAAAGCTACTTTTCCCTCTTTTTGTCGAAGATTTTATTCATCATATTTACTTCGAAGAGGATACTTTCTTCAACTATGTATTAAAACTATACAGAGCCGAAAATGACAGGTACAGCTTTGGTAAACTTTTTTTCCTTTTAGAAAAAAACTCTGTGGCCGATTTTGCCTCCGAACATGAAGCTCACGATGATGTAATGGAGGGAATCAGGAAAATCACAAATGGTTATTTGACAAATGATGATACCCCTCTGCACTTGAAAGTTATATATTCCGAACTACTCAGCTTTGAAAAAGAATTGACTAGTCATGCCTACATTGAAAATAACATTCTGTTCCCCAAAGCGTTAGTTATAGAGAACAAACTGAAACAAGTATTTGAAAAAAGCTCGCGCTTAAATTAATTATGGGACGTATTCTGGGGATTGATTATGGTATAAAACGCGTGGGTATTGCAGTAACCGATCCCTTAAAAATTATTTCCACCCCTTTAGATACCATCGATACTCCTCAAATTTTCAACTTTTTGGAAAAATACCTAGCAAGTGAAAATGTTGAAAAGATAATTGTTGGTCTTCCGGTAAACCTTGATCAGTCTGATACGGAAGGGAGTCAACCCGCAAGAGAGTTTATCGAAAAATTATCGCTCAGAATTAAAACCAAATACCCGGAAGTTCAAATTATCCCTATCGACGAAAGATTTACTTCAAAACTAGCTTTTCAGGCTATGATAGACGGAGGGTTAAAAAAAAAACAAAGAAGAGACAAAAAACTTATTGATAAAGTCAGCGCTTCATTAATTTTGCAAACTTATCTAGGAAGTTAGTTATTATGATATACCCTATAGTAGTTTTTGGAAACCCCGTTTTAAAAAAAAGGGCAGAAGATATTGAGCAAGGTACCGACCTGACCAAATTGGTGGAAGACATGTTTGAAACCATGCATGCCGCTTCCGGAATAGGGTTGGCCGCACCACAAATAGGCAAAAGTATTCGTCTGTTTATTGTAGATGGTTCCCCAATGGAGGAAGAGGATGAGGATTTGAAAGATTTTCGCAAAGTGTTTATCAATGCGGTTATCCTCGATGAATTTGGTGAAGAGTGGGCTTTTGAAGAAGGCTGCCTGAGCATTCCTACTATCCGTGAAGACGTATTCAGACCCGAAACACTCACAGTTCGTTATTTTGATGAAAATTGGGTGGAACATGAAGAAGAATACGACGGAATGAGAGCCCGAATAATTCAGCACGAATACGATCATATTGAAGGTGTTTTATTTACTGACCATTTACCCCCTCTAAAAAAGCGACTGTTAAAGGGTAAATTGCAAAATATCAGCAAAGGAAAAGTAAAAGCCGATTACAAAATTGCCATACCTGGAAAATAACTTATTGGATACTTCCCTACGTGTTAGCCTTATTCAAACCTCCCTCTATTGGGAAAATTCCGGAACTAACCGAGCCATGCTCGAGGAAAAAATCTGGTCTCTCGAAGGAAAAACCGACCTGATTGTTCTCCCCGAAATGTTTTCCACCGGCTTTACAATGTCCACCAATTCTGTTTTTGAAACCATGAACCTGCATACACATAAGTGGATGCGACAAATGGCCTCTCAAACAGGGGCTGCCATTACGGGAAGTATCATTATTAAAGAAAACCATAAATTTTACAATAGATTGCTCTGGATAGAACCCAACGGCAGAGAGTATACATACGATAAAAAACATCTGTTTCGTATGGCCAATGAACACCTGCATTTTACGGGCGGTGATAAAGTATTAACCGTCTTGTTCAAGGGCAGAAAATTCAGATTGATTATTTGTTACGATTTAAGGTTTCCCGAATGGATACGCAATCATTATAACCCTAAAACAGGACTTGATTACGACGTTCTGATTGTGGTAGCCAACTGGCCAAAGGCCCGTGCACAAGCCTGGGACACTCTTTTGAAAGCACGAGCCATTGAAAATCATTGTTATTCAATTGGAGTCAATAGAACGGGAACAGACGGGAACAGTGTAGATTATATGGGCCACTCTGCCATTTATTCACCTAAAGGAGAAACATTGGCCTTTGCCGGAACTGATGAAAAAATACTTCATTTTACCCTGGATTTCTCAGCTCTGGATGTATATCGCGATAAATTTCCTTCCTTTCTGGATGGAGAATGACTCTCTAAATTAATCTCAAAGTCAGTTCCTTCAGAAGAAGATTTCTGAAGCTGAATATCTCCCTGAATTCTTTTCATGGCAAGTTTTACACAATATAAACCCAAACCAGAACCTTGAGAATTATTGTTCAACCGTTGAAACATCCGGAATATTCTGCCACTGTGTTCCTCCGGTATACCCTGTCCATTATCTTTTATAGATATGATCACTTGTTGATTTTCATTTTTACCAATCGTAATTTTAATAAACGGTGAAACCTCCCTTCTGTATAAGATACTGTTATCTATAAGCTCCTCCAAACAATAACTCAACAGCTCTTTATCTTTTACTAAAAAGGTGAAATTCCTTTTCACTTCAACAGTTAAATCAATTCCCAGCCCAACACAATTATTCTCCATATAACACATTAACTCATCTGCAAGAACCTGACTTTCTATATGCTCCTCACTAAGTTCCTTGGTCTTTATTTCGTAAATACGATTGATACTCTTTATACGGGATAACAGAATTTTCACATTATCCTCAAGCATACCCGAAAATTCCTTTGGAGATAAGTGATCTGATTTCATTAAATTTGAAAGACCCAACAATGAAGTGAGCGGACCTTGTATATCATGCGAAGATCTATACAAAAAAGTTCCTAAATCCCTGTTTGCCTTCGATAATTCCCTTGTTCTTTCCTTTACACGTTCATCCAACTCCTCATTTTTCTTTTCTATGGTATTCCTGGCCTCTTCAAGTTTTTGATTTACCTTAACAATCTTCTCATTTTGTGTTTGAATTTCTTCATTTTGTTCCTGCAACATCTCTTTTACTAACTCTTCTTTTTTTGCAGTTTTTCTCACATACCACATTAAAAAAGAAATAAATGGAATAATTGCTACTAATGAAAAGCATAAGTTTATGAATAATTCAGTTCTGGCATCCGTAACAAATTCATCAAAATTCTCATCAACCTGAAGCAAGGCAATTACTCTTCCTCTTTCATCTTTTATTGGAGAGAAAGCCGAAAGCCATTTTCCATTTTCACTCTCATGAATACCAAGCACTCCACCAGTATTGTAATTATCGATCAATTCCTCTGGAAACATAGTATATGGATGCCTGAAATAAGGATCAGGTGAGGATGTGGCTATCAATGCAAAAGCCCTGGACGTAGAATCGTACACCATAGTATAAACAGGACTATGCAGGCCATTTACCCGTTGGGTACTCTGAAGTTTATTATGAATTAGAAGGTATATGGAATCAGATTTAGCATTCATGGCATTAATACCATCTTTCTGCTTATACATTTGAGTAAGATACTGATGATCTTTTGCTCCTATCTGAAGTGCAGCAGTATTTGCTACCCCCTTTAATTTCTCTATTACCAGTTTCTCGGAGTTCTCAAGGCTGTACCAGTAGGTTTGAAACACGGTGTAACCGGCCAAAAGTATTATTCCGGCATTGATCACCATGACCAAACGGGAAACTGAAGATTTCATCCAATGATTCTTGATAGACATAATTTACCCGAAATTACTCGATCTAACGGGTAAAACAGCTAAATAGATTACAAGATGTGAGTATATGACTTGAAGCCGACAAATTAGGAAAGTCCTAATCAGACAAGAGTTTAATCGAATTTATCAATTACTTTCGAAACCTCATTTTCAGGTTCTGCACAAGAATCACCTTCTCCTACCGTTTTTCCACAGTATCCGCAAGTAACACCTTCCTTATTTAAATACGGACTTTGAGAGGCGCAGGTCCCTTTAAACTGACCATCTTTTATAAAAATTAGCCGTACCGACATCAATACAAAAAATAACCCAACAATTCCAATGGCTAATAGAGCAGTTAACATATATGTTTATTTATTTTACAAAAATAATAGCTACTTTCAAAACATCATTGTTTCTTATAAAGTTTCTTTTAAAATGAATGATCTTAAATTATCTCAGGACAGAACGAATACACTCAAAGCTTTCAATAGGCTTCTCGACATAATGGACGAACTTCGTACTCAGTGTCCCTGGGATAAAAAACAAACCATGGAGACCTTGCGCCACCTTACTATCGAAGAAACTTACGAACTTTCGGATGCTATTTTGGAAAATGATCTGAAAGAGGTTAAAAACGAACTGGGCGACCTTATGCTTCATAACGTGTTTTATGCACGAATTGGAGCTGAAAAAGGGGAGTTTACTATGGAAGAAGTGCTTAATTCAGTTTGTGAAAAACTCATTAGGCGACATCCTCATATTTATGGTGATGTGGTTGCCGAAGATGACACCGCAGTAAAAGAAAATTGGGAAAAAATAAAATTACAGGAAGGCAGAAATAAAACCGTGTTGGGAGGAGTACCAAAATCACTGCCTGCATTGGTCAAGGCCATTCGCATTCAGGATAAAGCTCGTGGTTCTGGTTTCGATTGGGACAACAAAGATCAGGTTTGGGAGAAAGTAAAAGAAGAAATGGAAGAGTTTCAGGAAAATATTAAATCCAATAACCCTTCTCAGGAAGCAATTACTGAAGAATATGGAGATCTTCTTTTTTCCATGGTAAACTATGCCCGCTTTATAAATATGGATCCAGAAGAAGCTTTAGAAAGAACTAATAAAAAATTTATTAAACGTTTTAACTACATAGAACGTAAAGCCAAGGAAGCTGGATTAACTTTGCACGATATGAGTTTAGAAGAAATGGAAGTTTACTGGAATGAGGCTAAAAAACAATAATTGATTTAAATTGAATAAAACATGGCATTACCTGAATATTATCAAAGGTATTTCAACCGTTATGAAGGCAATAACCTAGTACATGAGGCGATAAAGCAAGGAGATCTGGCATTAGAGTTTTATAGAGCCATTCCCGAGAATTTGGAAGAATACCGTTATGAACCTGAAAAGTGGAGCATGAAAGAAGTTCTTGCCCATATTATTGAAACAGAAAGGGTTTTTGGGTTTCGCTTATTGTGGTTTTCAAAAAATGACAAATCTCCTTTGCCAGGATTCGATGAAAATGCCTGGGCAAAGGAAATGAATATCGAAAACAGAAAATGGCAAACACTTATCAACGAATTGGCCAATGTTAGGGCTTCTTCCATCTATTTGTTAAGTTCGCTTCATCCGGATATGCTACAAAGAAGAGGTAGGGCATCGGAAGTAGATTTAACTGTCGAGGAACTGGCCAAGATACTCATTGGTCATGAATTACATCACCGTCATGTTTTAAAAACCAGATATTTAACACAGTAAACTGAGAATTATGGAAAAAGGAGATGAAAGCTTAATTAGAGATGCCTTTAAAGACAAAGGCTGGGCCGAAATAAAAAGTACAGACACATGGACAGTGCTTAAAATAATGTCTGAATTTGTTGAAGGATTTGAAAAATTAGCCAAAATAGGCCCTAGTGTCTCTATTTTTGGGTCTGCACGTACCCAACCAGATGAGATAAATTATAAAATGGCCGAAAGTATTGCCGAAAAACTGGTAAAAAGGGGGTATGGTGTAATTACTGGAGGCGGTCCTGGTATTATGGAAGCCGCCAATAAAGGTGCAAATAAAGCCAACGGTAAATCTGTGGGCCTCAATATTGACCTCCCTTTTGAACAGGAAAGCAATGTATATATCGACAGAGATAAGTTTCTGAATTTCCATTATTTCTTTGTGCGAAAAGTAATGTTTATGCGCTACTCTCAAGGGTTTATCGTTATGCCCGGCGGGTTTGGCACACTCGATGAGCTTTTCGAAGCCATTACCCTCATTCAAACTCGTAAAATTGGTCGTTTTCCAATTATACTTGTTGGAAAAGCGTATTGGAGCGGCCTATTCGACTGGATCAAG
>JAOUKG010000053.1 GCA_029882725.1 Cyclobacteriaceae bacterium | reverse complement strand
CCAAAGACCATCGTTGTTCCTGTCGTCAAACAATTGTTTGATAAGCCGTTCTACTGCCTTTTTATTTTGTGGTTTTTTGCCTTTCACTTGTCTGGCAAAGTCATCAAAAATGAGGGCCGTAATTCGGGAGGCCTTCTGTTCATTACAGGAATACCTATAATTTTTCAGACGGTTAATTTCCATTTCCCACACATCCAACTCATCGGTTTTAGCATATAAATGCACTTTTTCAGACAATTCCGTATCGAAATTCACGGTAAAACTAGTGTCGTTGTCGAGCATCCAAAACCATCCCATTGATTTTTCCATCCCCTTTCGGTAAACAGGAAGTTCCCTCATTTCACCATCCAGATAGCCATCTTCTTTTTGCAGCGTATATTGGGCCTTGATGGTATCCCTGGAAGAAGCAATCAGCATAAGAGTGTCTACCAGTGATTTTTCGACAGTTTCTGTTTTAGAAAATTGAGTTTTTCCATTTAGCACATAACTTACATTCACTTTTTGCCCTTCCGGGGAATAGTTTAGCAGCTTACCCAATGCAGCAATACTATCGCCTTCTACTATAAAATTAGGCAGAGCCAATTGAGCCATAAGAGGTTTATAGGATTTTATAGAACCCGTAGTTTGTCCCGATTGTTTTTTATCGTTCATGGCCAGATAATATGTATCCCAACTAGTTACATCATCGGGAAACACCGAATTGAACCGTGCAATTCCATCTGAATTTGTGGTAAGACGTGGTTGCCAAAAGGCATAATCTGAAAAATTATTTCGAATGGAATTGGCTGCCGCAGATAAATCAAAAAGTGTATCTGATTCCTCAGTGGGATTATTTACCTCAGGCAAAATCAAACCACTACCTCCTGTAGTAATGATGACCACGCCATTGGAACCACGCGAACCATAAATGGCTGTTGCTGAAGCATCTTTCAAAATCTCGACATTGGAAATAGTAAGATAATTAATTGAATCCAATACTCCTTCGTATAAAACACCGTCTATTACATAAAGAGGCTCTCCTGAAAAAGAGGTCGATACTCCTCTTATCTGGATGGTGGGGGCACTTCCGGGTCCTCCCATTCTGGTTATGGATACTCCTGCTGCCCTTCCTTGCAAAAAGCCACTGAAATTGGCATCATACTCATTATCCCCTATAGTTACAACTGAGTAACCCAAAGCTTTTTTTTCTCTGGTTGTACCAAACCCTGTAACTACAATCTCCTGCAATTGAGTTACATCCGGTTCAAGCACTGTTTTGTTAAAACCATTTGCTGGAATTTCTTGCGTAACGTATCCTATAAAACTTATCGACAATATGTAAACTGATGAGGGTACAGAAAAGGAATAATACCCATCCAAATCTGTCACTGCGCCGAAAGTAGTGCCTTTTGCTAAAATATTCACACCGGGTATGGGGTCACCCAAATCATCAAACACATAGCCCGAAACACCTCTTCCTACTCCTGAATAAGTGAACTTTCGTTGAAATTGAGGCATAATTTCTTGTTTAACGAAATAGTCGGTACCAGTGCGATTGCTGCTGATATTTCGATCCAATATCCGCGAAACAGTAAGGCTGAAAGTATCTTTTTCAAGTAAACGGGGAGTATCGAGTTGATAGTAATTCAGTCCATCGGGTCTAACCTCCAGACTGTCGTAAACTGAATACCTTTCCTGAGGATAAAAGAGGATGAGTTTATGAAGACCCTCTGCCAAATTTTCATATTGCTGAATCGTACCGGGATAAATTCTCATGAAATCAACATCGTCGTAACGGAACAATAGAAAATTGATTGGACGTTCCTGCTCCTGATCGTTTTCTTTTCCAAAATTCACTGCCAACTTGCCTTGCCCTTCCGATGTAAATTTGGGATATGCGTATCTTAATTTTGAATAGCGTTGATTTTCCAAATAGCGGCTCCATCTCGCTTCTACAGAATCTTTGGTAAATACCCTGTCATCGAAAATTTCAACAGGTTCCATGTACAGGGAAGGAAAATAATTGCCTGAATTTCTCAACCCTCTCATTTTCATCATCTTTTCCTGAATTTCATATTCAAAAAAAGGTTCGAATACAAAATCAGAAGTATAGTTATTCAAAATATTAAATTGAACCTCCTTGGGGAAAACAGGTCCTACAGCACCCATTCCAAAGTTAACAAACCGTTTATTTGGATCCCTATTTAAAACCGTTATCATGCCATCTTGCTCCAGATAGGCAAGGTTGCCCTCCCAATTATTCCGATATGGGAAAATATATTTCATAGCTCTTTCCCTTTCTTCTTTTTCAATCTCCCAATTATTTTTGTCTGTTTTTGTAATCCATTGAATTGTATCTTTTCCGGAAAAACTAAATACAAGTTTTTTACCTTCATTAAATCTCAAATTCTTCACCACATAAAGAGCATCACTTGTTCGTATCTCCAATTGATGAAGCCCAGGGCTTACGGGAAAAGAATAGGGGGAAACGTTGGAAAACCATCCGAAATACACCGGACGAGAGTCTACATAAACATAATATATCTTTTGTAGTTTCCCCTCCTCCACAACAAAAGGAGAAAATTGGGTAATTCCGTTTTCCATAGGATACTCATAGCGGTATATTGAGTCACCAGGATAGAGGAATTTATAATATGCAATGGAATCCAAACCGGCAATTACTTTCCACTTTTGATAGTCCAGTTCTATATCCTGAAATTTTTCATTCATTTCTTCAAAACTGAATCGGTTTATTACTTTTTTTGATCTGTAACCTTTACCCAGATAAGGTAATCCGGGGGGTGCATTTACAAATTTTGAAGTCATTGAAAAAGCCGTTAAATCAACATTTTTAACTGGTTTTCCCTTATAATCAGTAACTTTTACCACAAATTCTGTTTCCTGCCCTGGGAATACTTTCTTCGGACCCAGAACCTGCAGGTTCAGTTTTTTTGTTGCCAGCGGAATTTGATAATTGTCTTTTTTTACTTGTCCACCCCAAATATATTGCAGACTGAGAAAATAGGGCACATCCGACTTTTCCTTCACCTCCATATACAAAGAGTCGGTATAACCTCTGCCGATTTCTGTGTTTTGTTTATATAAAAACCATGAAAAAGGTATTTTTCGAGGATTTTTAACCTGAATTTGCAGTTTTTCATAATTCCTGTTGGTATTACAAGTTATCATGGCAGACTCCCTGTTTACACCAAAAACTTCTTTCATGCTGTCGGTTTCAATACTATAATCAAACACCAGGGGATCGATTTTGATCCGTGCGGGTAAACCCGGGCTGGAAACCAATTTTTTATTTCCAAAATGATCGGAAGCATAAATCTTTGCCTGAACAAATACAGTGTCTTTGTTTTCCACATAAGTGACCCGGAGAGTATCCGCTATTAATTCTGTAAATATTTCCTTTTTTTCGATCCAAATAGCACTTTGTATGGTTTCACTTTCAGAACGATTATCGGCAGTAAAGACCGTGATGATGGCTTCCATATCCATATTGGCCTGAGGGAAATCATTTGTAGAAATTACTACTTCGGTTTCGCCTGAATTTTTCAATGATTTTCGTGAAAAATGGAGGGTATCTGCTATAAAAACATGGGGAGCATAAAACCGGCTTGCATTTTTAGACTGCAACAATACCTCAATGCGGGCATCATAGAGGTTCAATTCGTTCTCATCGGTGGCAGTGACCCGTATTTTCAATGAGTCACCCTTAAAAAAATGATCTTCGTTAAATTTTGCCTCCACAAATAGCCTGGAGAGTTCATACTCTTCATATTGAAAAGGTTTCGAAAAAACTTCACGTCCTCTTTTAGTCTGCAATTCCAAATAATACCTTTTATCAAGAGTCAGATTTAGTGAGTCATGTAAAGTGAACTCTGAAGAATAGGCTCCCTTTCGATAAGGTTTGGATGCACCTAGAGTAATTTCCTTCCGTTGGTCATTGATCACCCATTTCAATTCCTTGTTTAAGGGCTTCCCTTTTTTATTCACAATAAAAGCCTTTACTTTTATACTATCCCCTGGCTTGTATTTAGGTTTATTCAACACCATATACCCTTGAAATCCGGAATTGTAATCGTCGCAATAATAGGGATCGAAAAGACATGCGGTTTTTTCGAAAGCATCAACAAAAAAACGAGTGGTTTTACCAATAACTCCACGAGGATACCCATCAATTATAGATTTTGTGCCATCAATAGGCAACCTCACAACGTACCGAACAGGTCTCCAAACAAATCGTAAAGGGATGGTGTTCAACACCATCAATGTTGTTCGTTTTAGCCCATTTCTGCTGTATTCCTTTTCAATAAAGTAAAATGCCTCTTCTCCCTGATACGTTATGGAAAGTAGTCCATCCAGGTTTGACTTCTTTTCTCTAAAAGCCATGATCCTCTCATCAAAGCGAATGTTTTTTGAGCCTATTTTTACTTTTGCGTCAGAAATTATCTGTCCATTGAAATCGAAAAACCGGATCAGGAAGTCGGTATCATTATCTAAAATTTTGGCCTCAAGGGGCAAAACCGAAGCCATTTCCACTTTCAGCTGACCTTTATCTGTCCATGCTTTCAAGTATTGTCCTGGTGGTAGGGTATTTGTATAGGTGCTATCCGTCAAAAACGAATCCACTTTGGTATGCATATAACCTTCGAGTTCATCCAGGAAGGATTTATTGTTTCGTCTTTTGTACAAAGTTTTTGCTTCCTCACTCTTGAGTTTAAAAATGTAAGTATAGAAGCTAGATTGACGCGATTCTATCAAATCCTGGCTTTTGGCCAAAACCAGGGAAAGAACGAGGAAAAGAATTGTAAGCGAGGACTTCATAATTAGGTTCATTTTCCAATAGGATGCAAAATATAAATATTTCCATAAAATAAATTTTTATTCCTTATTTCAATTGGATAAAATGGATGTTTTTATGGGCTATTGTCCGGACAGGGATTCCCGGACTTAAAACATGACACTCAACTTCAAATTACCATGCGGATACAACACAGTTGAGGGTTTATTATTCACTGTACCACCAAAGTCATATCCCGGTTGCAATATAAATACCCCAGGGCCAATGTCTATGCCCATGCCAAACCAGTTTCTGGAAAATAATTTCACACCAAAGGGTAGATAGACCCCGCTTGTGGAGCCAGAATCAGCCAATAATCCTGCAAAGGCTGTATACTTTAAACCTGTGAAAAATTTAAACCCAGGTTGGTCTAATTTTGAAAAATAATAACTAATCCCCCCTCCAAAACCGATGAACCCAATCCCCCCTTCCAGGGAAATTTTTTGCAAAAAAATCCTTTCATAGGTAAATCCCACAAAAGTAGATGTACCTAAAACACTGATTGATATTGCGTTCTTTTTTAATTTATAGGGTTTTTCTTCCTGCTGTGAAAATACAGGAGAAATATTTAATAATAGAAAAACCAAGAAGAGTAAAAAAATTCTATTCATCATTATGAAGCTAAATTTTCACTAGTCATTTCAATACTTATGAAATGGCCTCTAATTTTTTAGGGAATGCCCTAATGCCATTCTAATAATCTTTTATGTTAAAATACAGTGTATTTGGTGCCTGCTGAATAACACAGAAAATTTGATTTAATATACAATATAGCATTTTCTATTCAAATAGTTTTTCACCAAGCCCTATTTGTGCAAACGGCATTGATTCCAGAATTGTGATTTACCCCGGTTTATGCAATAGGATTCGTCGTGAGGGTCAAAAAGGCAAAAAAGATGCGTACAAAAAGAGCTTTGGGCACGGAAACATAGGAACCATTATGGTGAGTACCAAAGTCGACTTTCTTGCGAATATTTGAAGCATTTTTGAGCCGGAATATAATTTCTATTGCATAATCCGGGTTTAATGTCTTGATTCACTGGTGCCCAGGAACGGTAAAAAATTGTTTATGGTTAACCAATCTTCCAATCGTGTTGCCCAGGACGAGAATACCGGATCATTTTCATTAATTAATCCTAAACCATGTCTTCCTTTCTGGTAAATATGCAATTCTGCGGGCACTCCGGCTTTTTGTAAAGCCAGATAAAATGCAATGCTATTTTGTGGAGGCACGGCCTTATCTTCGCTGGTTGAGACTAGAAAAGTGATGGGAGTGTTTTTCGTTACTTGCAGCTCATTGCTTAAATACACTACTTCTTCTTGTGAAGGTTTTTTACCTATTAAATTATCCCGGGAACCTTTGTGTGTAAACTCTTCGGTGAAAGAGATAACAGGGTATCCCAAAATTAGAAATGAAGGTCGGGAACTTACTGTTTCCAGCGGATCATGGCTTTCTTCGCCCTCTTTGAAATGAGTACCCAACGTGCTGGCCAAATGCCCGCCAGCTGAAAATCCCATGACGCCAATTTTAGTGCCCTCTATATTGAATTTTTTTGCGTTATAACGTACATGCTGCATGGCACGTTCGGCATCCATAAGGGGTACCGGGTGTTGATAACCACTTGAGTTCATTCCCAATCGATAGTATAATATGAAAGCTGTTACCCCACGGTCGTTGAACCATTTAGCCACCTGTTTTCCTTCATGGTCGTCGGCCAGCATTTGATATCCTCCTCCGGGAAATATGATAACGGCACTCTTCAATTTGTTTTGAGTTTCCGGTTTCCAGACAGTCATGTAGGGTTGATCTTTATCTGTATTCCCTTTTGCCAAAGGAGCTCCATCGGGCCATAAAATAATTTTTTCCTGTGCAAAAGAATGGGTAAAAAATAAAGACATGAATGAGATAACAATTATAAGGTGTTTCATAAATTTCATTTTAAATCACAACAATATACCAATAAATACAATATCGGAGTGAGAAGTTTAGAATAAAAAGGCCTGCCTGGATATATGCTTTTTTAGGATATTGCCCATATTTCCTTGCACCTTATTCAGTACAAGATTATCGTGAAACCACATATCTGATAAATTGAATTACCCTAGTCGCTGGCACTGGCAATTTTATCTAATCTTTCTGAAAGTTCTATTGCTTCATTAATTATATTGGCCGGATAATCATTTATCTGAAGTATTCGAATTGCATTGCGATTTTTTAGTTTTCCTACTTTTAATGTATAATCGAAATCTACATTTTTATCATCAACCTGCTCACTGAAATGATACAAATCAAATTCCTCAGACAGTAAATCTGTCAACTCCATGTCGTGGGTAGAAACAAATACTAAATTTTCATGCTTAGCAAGATAGGAGAGAACAGCTTTACCTGCGGAAATACGCTCAATAGTATTTGTCCCTTTATAAATCTCATCTAATAAAAACAAGTTTGCACTGCCATTGGTACTTTTAAGAATCATATCTTTAATTGTTAGCACTTCCTCAAAATAATAACTCTTATCATTCATCAGATCATCGCTAATTCGGATGGCTGAGTGAATGCGCATTATGGGAGTTGCGAATGATTCAGCAAAGCAGGTATTAATGGTAAGACCGGTAATGGTGTTTATTCCTATTGTCCTTATAAAAGAGGTTTTACCAGACATATTTGAGCCCGTCAATAAAATGGATTTATCTTTTACTTCAAGGTTATTTCGAACGCAGTCAAAGATCAGCGGGTGATAAAGGTTATTCGCCTTTATCTTATTATGCTTTTTTTCAATTTTAGGTATGCAATAAGTATCTAATCCCTTTCTCAACGAAGCAATTGCGAATAGTGCATCGATATGCCCAACAAAAGAGAACACGTTTTCAATCTCTACTCTCTTTGTGTTTAGCTGTTTAAGCACTCCAAAAAGCATGAGAGGTTCTATCAGGAACAATATTTTAATTAATTCAAAAAACACAAAAAAAAAGGCTTCAATTTCCCCCTGGATTTTCGCTTCAAGCTGGAAAAATGCCATCCTTTTTCCAACTTGATCAATAATTTTAATGGAGTCCGGTAAATCAGGATTAATCTCTTTTAAAAGTTGTCCGTCCTTATACAATTTGAGTGCAATCCTTTTCATCCTCAATAATTCCGGGATTGAACCTAAATAATGCACCAGATTGTTCTTATTCCACAGATGAATGCCAAAGTTTATTATATAAACTACAAGCAGGATAAAAAATACTTGTGGAATTACAAATAGCATTATTATCGATAGGATGCTGGTAAAAGAGAGTAGAGGAACCACAAAGTACCACTTTGGCTGTTTCAAATGCTCTTCCTGAAATAGGGAAGAAATATAATAAACATCATTTTTTCCCAATTTCGCAAGAAGCTTCTGTGTATTAATCCGAAAATCAGAATCTTCGATGAATTTTTTTATAACCCTTTCATTTAATTCATTATTTGCTGTCTCTACAGAAATTGTTCTCAATTTATTATAGAGATATTGTTGTCCAACTTTTGAATTTGTTCTGTCAAGAAACATAAATAATTGCTGAAAGTCCAGATCATTACATGTTTTATCAGATAATACCTGAAAGGCCGTTGAATTATCTTTATTCCTGAAATACCTCTCTATCTTGTCGAAAGAAAAAAAAGCACCTTTCGGTTTACCAAAAGTCGCTATTAATGCTTCTAATTCTTTATCTTTTCTCTTTCTCATGAATATCTTGATTTCTGCTTTTTTTAAACCTCAATGTCTATATTTTATTTGCAAAAAATTGGCAGTGTTGGTTTAATTGTAAATTACTTACCTTATTTATTTATGGTTTAATTTGGATTACTTTCACTGAATAGGTTGTTTTCAAAGGTCATTATACCCTTAAAATTAAGTAAAGTTAATTTCGCATAGTGATGTTTAACTAAACCTAGTTGATTTGCAAACTCTTAATATTAGTCAGTAATTTTGTTTTTTCAGATATTCAAATCTAATTTTTTGTGTTATTATTATTTGGAACTCCGATAATCTGAAGCACTTTTCGTTGGGTGCTTATTCCACTTTAATTCAAAAAATGTTTCATATCATTAGATAAAGGGCCAATAAAGTGTATTTAGGTTAAAAGTTAAAAACACTATAATGATTAACCTTCCAATTGAATATTTCTGGTTAAAATAATTACTCTTTAAACAAAATAGTTAATATAAAGATTGAAATATTCACCCGTAGTAATGGTATTCCTCATGTTCTGCAAGCTTCGGGAAAGGTAATTAATATGCACCACCCCCGTATTTTTTCTTTAGTTTAATTTTAGAAACCAAGTTAAATTGAAACGGATATAAACGTTTATAAACGGCTGTTTTGTTGGAAATTGCCGAACTTTACGAAACCTTTCGAAGGTTCCAAACCTTCGAAAGGTTCGTAAAATTAGAAAAGTTCGTAAAATTAG